>CAYRTV010000044.1:0-12089 GCA_964427225.1 uncultured Eubacteriales bacterium | reverse complement strand
CCACGAAGCAGTCTAAGATCCCCACGGCCGCTGACGCGCCCTGGGGATGACATGTGGATGATGCCGCGGATGCAATACGCAACAGCGGGATTAACATTGAAGATTATGGCAATACATTATCCTTTAAAGAGCAGCTCCTTATGATGATCTTCAATATTAATGAAGTCATCCGCCATTTCTTTAAGGGCCTTATTGGTAGTGCGTTCAAAAGCCATAACTTCCACCAGCGTTCCGGTTGACTGCTGGATGTAATTGACAACAGGCGTAAAGTCTCCGTCTCCGGAGATTAAAATAATGGAGTCGACTTTTTGGGAAAGCCGGACGGCATCCATGGCTATACCGACATCCCAATCTCCTTTTTTAGCACCGCCGACAAAGACTTGAATCGGTTTCATCTTCACTTCAAAACCGGCATTATTCAATGCTTCGAAAAAAACGGTCTCCCGTTCGATATCCACTTCGATCACATACGCAACAGCACGGATCAATATCCGCTCTTGAACCGCCATGTTCAGAAGATTGCGAAAATTGATTTTTTTGTTATATAAGTTTTTTGCGGAATAATACAAATTTTGCGTATCCACGAGAACAGCAACCCGCTGATCAGGATTCCTTACAATCATGGGAAGTCCTCCCCCTGCGATGTCCCGAATATTAATTCAGGCTGATTATGTCTTTTCCACAATCTCCAATTCAAATTCCAGATCTTTGCCGGCTAATGGGGAGTTGGCGTCAATTTTAATCGAGTCATCACCTACTTCAGCCACAACAACCTGCATATCCCGGCCTTCCTGGCTTTTCACGCGCAGCGGCATGCCTTTTTCCGGTTCCAAGCCTTCAGGCAGTTTATCTTTAGGCACATCCACAATGAGGTTTTCATCGCGCTGACCGTAAGCTTGGTCTGCTGTAATGGAAACATTTTTCTTTTCACCGACTTCCATGCCTTCAACCGCATCTTCCAGTCCCGGTATAATCATGCCCTTACCTAACTCGAACTCCAGCGGTTCCCGCGAAAGCGACGAATCAAAGGTTTCTCCGTCTTTAAATTTCCCGGTATAATGAATTTTAACCGTATCGCCTTTTTTCACTTTTTCGGCCATTTTATTCCTCCTACGACAAGGATAAAGACTATCCTTTTTATTTGATTCAAGGATTAAATTCCCCCCTGACTTCTCAAATAAATTGAGAAAATCGAGAGAAAATATTTATACTTATATGGTTACACATCCGGGGGGAAAAATCAATTGCACCAGTCTTCAGCTTAAAATACGAGAGGTTAAGGTTAAAAATGCCGCTGAATCTGCATTTAAATTCCGGATTTTTTGTTCTGAGGTTATCTTATCGAATTTTATACTCTTGCGTTTTTTTCCAGACAGGAAAAACGGACTGGAAAGGCAGCCCTCATGGTTCTGATACATTTCCGGGAGAAAAAACGGTTATGGCGTCCGGCGGATTCCATGTATAAATAGGCGCAGCTGCGAGTGATAACTTCTCTTAAGAGACGTTCACCCCGTTTTCGAGTACCAAGACTCTTGGAAACAACTGCATGGGTATAGGCAAAAAGCTTATAGAGCAATGTGTCAAGATTGTCTTTCCCTGCAGATATTGCAGCAATGACATCTTTTTGGAAGGCACAACGGCATTGTCGTCCAGGAGATTATCCAAATAAGGATAGATCATGCTGTAGCTGAACACGGATTCCGTGCATTCAACCGGTTTTCTCAGGCAGTACTGCAGTGTATTCATAATCCAGACATTGCGCAAAGCTTGATAAACCGAGGCGATATCCATATCCGGGTCAAAAACCCTGGCTTTATTCAGAAAAACCCGGGTGGATTCCGAAAAACGGCGGTCATAGCTATGCCCGAAAGGAACATCCAATTTCGCCATTATTTTTTGCGTTATCAGCCTTAAAGAGTCGGTCAATTCGCAGAATGCACTGGACCCCGGCTCAGGCAATTCCGGAATCATTTCACTTCCAGCTATAAATTTTTCCGTGAAAGCGGAAAAGTCCCGTTCAATCCGTTTCTTTTCGGAAAGGGAAAAGCATCTCGTCAGTGGAGGAGGGACTGCGGCTGCATTCTCCCAGATTTTCCGATATTCTTTAACATAGGCATCCACCCGGATACCCATAGGTCTTGAACGGAAAGACAATAGATTTTTTCCGCACATGTTTAATCGTAATTATATACGAAAGCAAGAAGAAATTGGTTTAGCCGCCAACGAAACAGAAGCAGCCGCCGTTTAATCCGGCGACCTCTGCTGATAGAAGAAATGGATGGGAAAGGCGGCTATTGTCAAGTTTTTGGTCTATTCAATCCCTTTAAAGAAAAGATCCCAAAAGGGATCTGATTCCGGCTCGATAAGCTTTTTCTCCTCGCCATTGCGGCGGATGCCGCTTATTCTTTCTGTGGACAAAAATGCACCCAGCCTCCAACAATCGATACCGGTTTGCTGCAGCGCTTGCAGGACTTGTTTTTCGGAACCGGGGGCGACGGCCAGCAGCAGAGTCCCTTCACTGATGGCAGCCCAGGGATCAAAATCCAACGCCTCCGCCACAGCCAGTATATCCTCCGGAACCGGAACCGCATCCAAATCGGCATGGACGGGCAATCCGGATGATGCCGACATCTCCCAGAGTCCGCCTAATACACCGCCTTCGGTGGCATCATGCATTGCATGCACCTTGCCGCTCTTAAACGCAGTCAATGCATCATGAACCACAGTAATCTGGCTGGTGCGGTCGCAGGCGGCTTCCAAAAATTCCTGTTTGACCAACCGGTTCAGTTTATCCTTATACAGCACAGCCAAAAGAGCGGCAGCCTCGATAGCGGGGCCTTTGGTCATTAAAATCACGTCGCCCTCTTTGGCGCCGCCGGGAGAAATCCATTTATCGGCAGAAGCAAATCCCCAAACCGTCACCCCTCCAATCGTGGGAACCGTCACCGCCGGATACCAGCCGGTGTGCCCGCCGGCAATACAAATTCCTAAATCCTTGGCTGCGTCTCCAATGGAATCAATTATGATCTTGGTATCTTTTTCAGAAAACCCGGGAGGAAGAAGCAGAGAATAGGTCATGAATTCCGGCCGCACTCCGGTGACTGCCACATCGCTGGCCCCGATATGAACAGTAAACCAGCCGAAAATGTCCAATGGAAGTCCCGGAGCGGGAAAAATGGGGTCTTCCGCAATCACCATTACCCGGCCGTCCTGCATATCCAGCACAGCGGCGTCCAGCCCAGGACCCGGACCCACCAGCAATGATTTGGACGCAGCGCCTCCTGCGCCCTCCAGCAATACGGCTGTTTGGCTCGGCTTAAGCTTTCCGGCTTTAGGATTACTCATGATTCAATGTCCTGCCCAGTTGGTTTTCCACGTCCTTGACTTTGCCCTCCAAGCGGCCGGCAGCCCCCTTGCGGTCATCGATAGTGATACTGGTTAAAACCCGGTTGGATGTTTTCATCAGCTGATCATGGCACTGCATGATCACATCCATTACTTGCCGGGAATCGCCTTCAAGGGTTGTCTGCATAGCCCCCAATTTATAATCTAATCCGGATTTCTCAACAATCGCAATAACATCTGCGATGACTTCCTTAAGTTCTTCGCCGATTCCTATCGGGATGACCGAGAATGATGCCAGCATGTGTAACCTCCTCTGATAAAAAAACACGCCCGGAGGGATTTGAACCCCCGACCTTTGGATTCGAAGTCCACTGCTCTATCCGCTGAGCTACGGGCGCATACGAAAATGTATTATATCAAATATCATCCTGTTATGCTCGCTGCGATCGTGTTCATTTAGTCTATCTAGGTCTGTCTAGGTCTGTCTGGGTTTATCTAGGTCTGTCCAGTCTATTCGGTCTATTCGGTTTGTTTCGTCTGTTCGGTCGGCTCGCTGCACTCGCAATGGAATAAAAACGATGTTCATGATGTCTAATTCATTGAAGAAAAGGATTGGAGTGTGTATGTTTGAAAGATAAGGCTGCCATGATATGAATGAAACTGAGCTTGTGGAAGCCGCGCGCAAAGGCGATCAAGAAGCATTTCAAAAGCTGGTTGAAAGCCACAAATCCCAGGTGGGCGCCACCATTATCGGAATGCTGGGCCGCGGCCCGGAAGCGGAAGACATCGGACAGGAAACCTTTATCCGGTTTTACAAAGCTCTGCCCCGGTTTCGCGGCGATTCC
Organism: uncultured Eubacteriales bacterium; assembly: GCA_964427225.1. Taxonomy (GTDB): domain Bacteria; phylum Acidobacteriota; class Aminicenantia; order Aminicenantales; family Aminicenantaceae; genus CAYRTV01. Next base: position 7,899 of record CAYRTV010000044.1, on the reverse strand, counting down.
AAAGTAGGAACATATCTCACCCGGATTGCGGTCAATCTCTGCATCAATGAAATCCGGCGCCGGCAGCGCCGCCGCCGGTTTTATTTCAGCGACGGAGAAACCCGCATTAAAAATGCCCAGGACAAAAAAGCAGCCAACAATCCAGGTGAAGCCCGGAATATGGTTCAGCAGGGATTGAAACAATTGGCGCCAAAATTCCGGAGCGTGCTGGTGCTGCGGCTGATTGACGGTTATTCAACCCGGGAAACAGCCGAAATCCTTAAGCTTCCCACCGGAACCGTGCTGTCGCGATTGGCGCGAGCCCAGGAAAAGCTGAAAAACATCTTGGATAGAGAGGATGATCATGCAAATAAATAAAATGAAAAAACTTCTATACCGGTCTTTTGACGAAAACTTGAATGAAAAAGACAAAAACAAGCTGGAGCGGGCCCTTTTGAACGATCCCGGCCTCAGAAAAGAGAAATCCCGGATTCTAAAACAGAGGCAGTTCATCGCAACCGGAAAAAATGAGGATTTTAGTCCCGGCTTCACCCGGCGGCTCATGGCCAGAATTGAAGATATTTCTCAAGGTGAAAATCAAATGGAGTCCGCATACGAATTCATGAAAGTCTGGTTCCGCCGGACGGTCGCAGCCGGGGCTGTTATCGTTTTCGTCCTCGTTACTCTAAATCTGACCATGAAAAATTTGAGTCCGGAAAACGAAATTTTCTACGCTTCGTCCATAACATATGATGAAATTCAGAATTTACCCTTATTTTAGGAGGGGGACATGAAACTAAAAGCCGGCATTGCGCTTATTGTCGTAATCACCCTGATTATCGGTATTGTCATCGGTGCGCTGGCCAACCGGGCCATAGTCCGCCACCGGCTCAACCAGACCTTCCGGCGGGTTAATCCCGGTTATCTCTCCGGATTCATTCAGGAAGTCGTGGATCCTGATTCGGAGCAAGCCCGAAAGATACAATCCGTTCTGAACGAACACACCCGGCAGATGCAGAATCTGCGCTCTGAGTATCAAAATGAGATGCGTGAACATTTCCAGTCCCTGTGGAATGACCTGGAGCCGCTGCTGACCCCGGTTCAAAAACGCCGGCTCCGCCGCCGGCCCTTCGGACCGCGTGAGTTCTTTCAAGACCTGCGCCCCCCTGTCCCGCCGGCCGCTCATGAACGGATCCTGCAGGAGGAAATCAATTGGCTCAAACAACGCTTATCTCTTTCCCCGGTTCAGGCCCGCCGGATCCGGGACATACTCCGCGCCGCCGAGCGCCGGGCCGGACCTCCCCCACCGCCCTATGCTCCGGAACCGCCTAACCGCAGACGTCAAATCATCATTGAAAATCTTATAAAAAACATCCTCACTGCCCAACAGCGCAGTACATTTGAAGCCATAAAAAAAGAATGGTGGGACTTCCGGCATGAATTGAGGATGGAATAAATCCGGATGCAGGACAGTCTAATTCCATGAAACACAGAAAATACTTTTTCAAAAGGAGATCAAAATGAAAAAACAAATTCTGACAGTTTTACTGACCATGGGATTACTGGCTCCATTCGGAGCCGCCGCATCTTTTGTTCAGGACGACAGCGCATATGGTCACGAGGTTCAAATGGACGCTTCCCCGAAAGCATCGCAGGAACCCGGACTTATGGCCGGATTGCAGCGAGAACACGGTCCCGCTTTGTTTATGCGCTTGGCTTTTTTGCAAGCCCGCCAGGATGAGTTGAATATTTCCGATGAACAGCTGCGGCAGGTGGAAGAGCTGACTTTTCAATTGGAAGAAATCCGGATCGAACAGCAAAGTCTGGCCGCGGAAAACCGACTGGCGTTAAAAAAACTGATGCTGCAAGAGCTCCGGGACTACGGCCGTATCGAAGCCTTGATGAATCAAACCGCGGAAAACCGGAATGCCGCTCTTGTCGAGGGCATGAAAATCCGCGAGCAAATTGAATCGGTATTTTCACCTGAACAGATGGAAGCCTTGCGGGAAGCCGCCCGGGAAGAAATTTCCAAACGGCGTCCCCTGCGCAGAGCACCGCAGATGGGGCGCCTGCCCCGTTCCCGCGGCCGTATCATTCGCTGAAGAACTTCTTTCCGTACTAAAAGCGTTTACTTCACTAGACCGGGGCGGTTTAACCGCCCCGGTTAAAATATTTTTTATTTCTCCTGATTATTTTGTTCTTCCGGTTCCAGCTCAGGCTCCACCAGCTTTGGCTTTTTTTCTTCCGGCTGTTTTTCCGGGGGCGGGCTTGGCTGCTTTTTCCGGCCTCCGCGGGCAATCAGCCCAAAGGCAAAAATCAAAACTCCGCACACAGATACGACACCTGCGACCACCATCACCGGATCAAACAAACGCTCCATAATCATTATCGGAATCCACCTGGTTTTCTCCAGGACCAAAGTCTGAATATCCGTACTCCAGTAATCAGGTTGCGTGAACGGGGCCAGTCCGATACCCAGGATAGCAAAATTTTTAATAAAAAAAGCCAGACCTAAAGCAATCAACCCGCCGATAAGAATAGACAAGCCGGACCAGCGTAAAAAGGAACCGAACGAATCCGCGGCTATAGCGGCTCCGGCCAAGATAAAAACCAGCGGCACGAAAAAGAAAAAGTATGACAGCATGGTGATGAACCGGACAGCGCCGAAAGGAACATACCGGATTCCGGAAAAAACTTCCACTTCATTCGGCATCTCCCGGACCAGTTCATCCCTTTCCAGCTGCAGAACGGTTCTGACCGTATTCATGTCCGGACGGCAGGCAGGGGCTTCGAACCATTCATCTCCTCCCGCAATGGTTTTCCATTGCCGAATACCGTATTCATCGCAAGGAGGCAGATTCTGCATCACCTGCAGCACATATTTTTCAAGCTCAGGATGGTACATCGCTTTTTTTACGGGACGAAGATCGAATTCAACCGGCCGGACCCTGGTTTTGCCCCGCATCACATCTCCCATATCTTGTAATGATTGAGATAATTCATTTTCCATCCAGGCTAAAAGTCCTATTTCCGCCAATAATTCACGCGGCGATACATCGGCTTGCGAAACAGCCTGGAACCACTTCCGGGTGGTCTCATCCCGGATGACATCTTCATCTTGGGCTTCCTCGAAAATTTCTTCCACCATCAGCGGGACTTCCCGGATGATTTCCTGAGGCATATCGGATAAAAAAGCCGGTGATACCGAAGCCTTCGTTACTCCGACCGTCCAAATAACCCCGATCAGGGAAGGCAGCCCAAAGAGAATGATTATAATGAGGCCGATGACCTTACGCACTGTGTTCATATTATTCCTCCAACATGAATTTTAATCCCGCAAACCCTCACATATATATATTATACGCATTATGAGAGGAAAAGATCGAGGGTATCAAAAATTTTCACAGCTTCCGGTAGATCTCTGAAGCATGGAAATGTTCAGCAAAATATTCACCGGTGAACCGTGACTTGAAAGGATGATTCACAAGATATGTATGGGCCGCATGAATCAGTTCTTGATCGGCCGCCTTTTCCGCCGCCTCTTCAAGGGTATTAAAATAGAAAGGATAATCCTTTCCCAAATACTCCTTAACCGCCGGCAAAGGATTAACCAATAGGGGTGTATTACGGACGATACATTCAATTATGGTATTATTCGCACTGGAATCATATAAATGCAGAAAAATGATATTTTCTGCCAGCAGTTTATCATATTCATCGTCAGGCAGAAAGCCAACCACATCCGCCGTATTATACATATCTGCAGAGAATAATCCCTTTTTATTCAATATTACATATTCTTTGTGAATGAGATGGTCCCAGTTAAAATGGTCCACCTTAAGAAAAATTTTCCGATAAGCACCCTCAGGGAGCCGAAAGATGGAATGAATCCGCCGCAGCCACCACCCCACTTGAACAATCTTTTTTTCGGGATTGGAATGAAATCTGTCCCATTTCCACTTCAACTCGGGAGTTTCCGTAGGAAAATAAAGGTTCTCAACCGGAATGTCTAATTTTTTTTCCAGATATTCACGGTGATAGCGGGATAAAGTGAATAAGCCGCGGCAAAAAGGAACACTTTTTTCCCAAACCGGAGAGCTGAAAATGCTTTTATTCGATTGGCTGCTTTGGAACCAGTCAGGGACTTTGGGCGGAACATGGATGAATCCGATCCACGGCCGGAAATGCGGCTCGATCTTTTGTGTTTTCCATGCGAATGTCCGTTCGATAAAAGCGTCCATGTAGACACCGCGCGGATTGTGCAGGTGGCTCAGGGATTGAACCGCATAACTCCATCCGCTGCGGTGCTTTCCGTAAAAAAGCTCCAGCTGTTCGGCTAGATTGATTTTGCCGGAATATTTTTTGAATAAAGGCAGCACATGGTTTTGAACGGATTTCCGCATAAGGTAGAGGGAGCTTTCTTTTTTTCTTTCCATGCGGCGGTTTCGTCTGTATATTTTTTTCTTTTCCGCATCCAGCTCGTTCAGGTATCCGTATCTCTTGAGTTCGGGATAGGCCATTCCGACCAGCATTGTTTTTTCATCTTCGGAAAGACAGTGCATCGGCCGGAGCGCCAGTTCAGACGAAATGTCTTTTCCAGCTCCATTCTTCCAGGATTCCCAAGGGTGAACCAGGGTTTCGCTTATCTCTTTATACCGGGCTAAACGTCCCGCATCAAAATCAAGGCCGGCAAAAGCACAAATCTTTCTCATCTCCTCTTCAGTTTGAGCGGCAATGGCTTCCAGCTTCACAATCAAGACATTCTCCGGTTTGTTTTGCTTGAATTTTTCAATCTGCTTGATACCATCCAGCCAAAGCCGGACATGCTGTTCCAGCGGCCATCGCGCCTCTTGATTGAAAACAAAATGTCTCCGGCGGGAGAAAATAGCTTTTTCTGGATTCCTCATCACATAAATAATCTTGGCCTGGGGGTAAAAGCGGAAAATCACATCCAGCTGATTGACATGATCGGGGGTTTTTTCCACCCATTTCACTGTCCGCAGCTGGGGGTAGCCAACCCGTGATAAAAGATTGTCGATAACAATATTTTCAAACAGCATTTTGACAGACAAGCCCGGTTTTTTTGCGATCTTGTGCAGATGGGATTCGGCCTGCCGGGACAAGGCGGTCCGTTCTCTGATTTTATCAATAACCGCAGAAAGGCAGCCGGGCTGAATCCGGTCATTATTCACCCGCAGGATTCGCCGCACCAGACTGAAAAAATGAGTCTCCGGAAATGAGGCTGTGTTATTCTGAGTAACCAGCAATCCTTGTACCAGCGTCGTTCCGGAGCGGGGATAGCCTACAATAAAAACCGGATCCTGTTTGAGCTTCTGCTCTTGATATTTAATCCAAGACAAGCTGTTTCTGAACCGGGAATGATAGAGTTCGTCAGGGGCCGCCGGCAATTTGAGGCTGATTGAGTTCATTTGTATTATTTTCGGCAGATCAGAAAGGCGGAGAGACGGCTGCTTAAAATGAATAGGGAAAAAGTTTTTGAGCTGTTCCTTGTGCTTAACCCCGTCCCGGTTGAGCAGAACTTCCAGTATTTCAATCATCTGTTCTTCATTATGGCGATTAAAAGGATTATGCCGCGGCTTATTCCAGCAGCGTTCATCTCCGAGATGAAAAGTCATTTTTTTATCTTCAAAAACCAGGAACCTGCCGGCAAAAGCCATCATATTACCCAGCAGCACCCGCCCGATCCAATTCCCGCCGACACAGGCGGTGCCCAGGATATAGTTGGAATAAGCGGACCTGCGGAAAATGAAGCAGTCAAATCCGGGATGAGGTTCACTGTTCTGCATAACCTCTTCCCTCGTCCGGGGAATATCTTCAATTCGGGTATATGTATCGTTGATCGTACACCGGTTGACGGCGAATGCGTCATACCCGCTCTCAATAATCTTACCGATCTCCAAGTAAAATTCCGGCATCAGTGCGATGTCAACGTTTGAATATATAAAAAATTCGGCTTGGCTGTGCTGGTACAAACGGTCTAAAATATCCTTCAGAAGGGGCAGCTTTTTGGTGTTGTCAAAACGGCCGAAATCGTGCACGGTCCGGTTCAATGCCGGAAGTTTTTTAAAAAATCCGGGAATGATGTCTTCATCCTCCGGGTAACTGACAGTATATAGTGTTATATCCATTTCCTGAGCGGCTTTATTTTTTGCTTCCTGAATAGTCTCGAATGTAACCGGCTGAGCTGCATAGAGGTCAGACCCGGGGACGACTTTCACCGGATTAATAATATGGGCTAATTTAATTCGCGTTTTCATTCCTCTTTGTCTGCTTCCGAAAAAAAAGAATGACTGTTTAAGATTAAAAATGCAATAGCAAAAACACAAAACAGCAAACTGGGGCCGATAATGTCGATACGATCTAATCTCGTAATCCCCAGCACCAGCAATGAATCAAACAGCCACATACCTAAGCCAACCAGCGAAATATATAATCCCCAGGACTGAATTTTCAGCAGGCCGGCCGCTCCAAAAAACAAAAAAAGAGAAAGAACCAGATCCGGAACACCGAATGCGGAATAAATCCGCTGCGGAATATCAATTGAAGGGGGAAATGCTCCAGCTGCCCGCCCGATCCAGAAAACAACCGTCGCTGCGGCCGCCAATATCATCACCACGGCAATAATGACTATTCCCAGTATAATCTTTCGGTTCAATTCCAATTCTCTGTATTCGAAAGCCGTATTCCCACCAGTAAAGCCCCAGCCACAGGCCGCGGCCCGGTTATATCGGAAGGACGGTTTATCACCTCGCCGTTAACAACCATAGTGCTGGAACCTCCGCCGTCCAGATTCATTGCCTCAGCGCATCCTTGTTCCAGCATGAAGCGCCCCAGTTCAGAGAGATTCATTCCTAAACTATAGCCGGGTTGACGTCCATCCACAACCACCATGACTAAAGTCCGTTTATCACGGGAAAAACCCACTGCAGTCCGCGGATGCCTTTCGACAGCAAATCCTTTCCGCTGTCCTTCGGATTGCCTTTCTATAGACAGCTTCCCATTTCTTACGATTCGGGGGCCTCCGCTGAGTGCCTGACAGATGTCCTCACCATCCGGGCTGGTTTCGATTTTTATACGGAAGTCAGTTCCAGATTTATGCCAGAATGAGAGGCCGGCCTGTTTTCCTCCTAATGAGAGAACCCAATGGTTATTTGGTATCTCAATATCACCATCGATCGAGCATTCCCTCTTAATCCGGCCTGTCACAATTCCTGATACCGGCAGGAATTTTACATCCGGCTTAAGAATAAATGACTTGCGTTTTTCTGCATTTGTGACCGCATCGCCATAGTCTCTGGTGTAAAGAACGATATCCCGGCTCCCCTGAATCATATTTAGGCCATTTACCGGGAGGCTCTTTTCTCCCGGAAAATACAGATGAATCCGGCAGGAAAAAACATCGATTTGGGGGACATTCATTCGGGAAAACGTAATACTCGACCAATCGTTGCCTAATTTTATCAGCCGTCCGTTGCGGACCATAAAGCCCAAGGGCTGCGAATTGATAAAAAAATCACCGTTAACGGCGCCCACAATCCGTAAATTTTCATTTTCATGCCGGCGGGCAATGGAGGCTACGGTTGCTGTCCCCTTTATCACACCGCCGGCCATGGCGGTTTGGATTTGAATGCCGGGATGCCGCAAATCCGCCGTGAAAACATACATCTCTAATTCTTTTTCTGCGTCAGCAATATGGAGCAGCCGGCACCCGGGAGCGGGTGTCTCCCGCCTGACAATCCGCTGCTCCGCCGGGCTGATAGCGCAAAGAACTAAAAGGCCGCATAAAATGAAGCGGAATAACTGAAATTTCTCAGCCTGTTTTGAAAAAAACATGAGCGGCTATTTTATCATTTTCAAATTTTGTTTTAAATTGAGAATTGGTTATATCATGGATATATC
>CAYRTV010000043.1:0-12121 GCA_964427225.1 uncultured Eubacteriales bacterium | reverse complement strand
AGCTGAAACTCAAATATTACCAGCCCCAACCGAAGCGCTTCCGCAATGCGGCGGCGGCCTGGAGCAGCTGGTATTGCTATTACATGGGAACCACCGAAGCGGATATGGTGAAAGAAACCGACACTCTGGCGAAATATCTCAAGCCCTATGGATTGGAATATGTGCAGCTGGATGCCTGCTACACCCGCGGGGAAGAGGCTAATTATCTGGAATGGAATAAAGAGGCTTTTCCCCAGGGAGGCAAATGGCTGTTTGAGTACATACGCAATCAGGGGCTCAAGCCGGCGCTTTGGGTCAATATCTACGGATCCAATTATGCCAAGCCTGAGATGATGGATTCGTATCCGGAAGATTTTTTCCTGCGGAACATGGAAGGCAATCTGTCCGGGGCCTGTTGTACCGCGGATGATACGGTGGTCCGTCTGGACTACACCAATCCCGCCGTGATCGAACAGCACCTCAAGCCCATGTTCCGGGTCTTAAAAGATGAGTGGGGCTTGACCTATCTAAAGGATGCAGGCTGGGGAACCTGGATGGATTATTATGAGAAGAATAAGGAGAACGCCTTTGATCCTTCTATGGACAGCCGTACGGCTTACCTGGCCGCGCAGAAGGCGCTGCGGGAAACAGTAGGCCCGGATGTGTATATCGGCGGCTGCGCCATGCATGAAGTCGGGCTGGGATTCGGTATTTTCGACGGCTCCCGCATCGGCGGTGACGACCGGGCGGTCTGGTATCCCGATGAAGACAGCCGTATGTCCATGCAGACCTATTTTCATTCCCTTTTCGGCGCCAATTATCTCAACAATATTGTATGGCATTGCGATCCGGATGCGGCCATGGTCCGGAATCCGCTCACCTATGACGAGGGACGCACGGTTGTGACTGCCATCGGTTTGACCGGGCAGCTGTATATGGCCAGTGACTTTATGCATCGGCTTTCCGAACAGAAATTGGAGCTTTACCAGAAGACTATGCCCACCACACACATCGTGCCGGTCGATCTCTATCCGTATAAGATCGAGTCCAACAAGCGGGACGGTGTGGTGTGGTCGCGGCCGCGGGTCAAAGAATTTCCCCGCATTATCGATTTGAAAGTCAACGGGTTGACCGGCAATTATGATGTTGCTGCGCTTTTCAATTGGGAAGATCAGCCGGCGGTCAAGAGCCTGTCTTTTTATGATGATTTAGGCCTGGCTCCGGACACCGAATATGTGGTGTTTGATTTCTGGGAACAGCAGTTGCGGGGATTGCATCAGGATTCCTTTTCCATGGAAATCCCCACCCACGGGACCGCGGCGCTGGTGATTCGGCCCGGTTATGACCGTCCGCAATTTCTTACTGCCTCCCGCCACATAACCGGAACAGTCAGCCTGAAAGAATTTTCCTGGAATGAAAGCAGCATGAGTTTCCAGGGTGTTTCCGAACTGGTCCCGGGTGATGGTTATTCGCTCTTTTTTTATGTCCCTGAAGGATTTGAAGTGAATGATGTTGAAGCGGGTACGGAAATCCTGTTTCAGAGGCTGGAATCCGGCCTCCTGGAAGTCAGGCTGTCCGGAGATGTTCCGGGAGACAATCTTGGGCAAGTCAGTTGGACGGTTTCTTTCCGTGAAGCCTCATAGGATACTTATCGGAGTCTGCCTGGCCCTTTTAATAACGTGGCAGCCCCTGAAAGCTTTTCAGCTGCTGGCCGAAGCCGGAGTCTATGATTTTGGCACCATCCGGGAAGGCGTTAAAGCTCCGGTTCATTTCACTCTCGTCAATCGGGGAGAAAAACCTTTGATAATAATAGAAATCCGAACATTTGCCGCCTGTGTGCAGGCCCGTCCCATGGATGATACTGAAATCGCCCCCGGGGAATCGCAGGGGCTGGATTATGTATTTGAAAGCCTTGGTTACGGCGGAGTGGATATTGAAAAGAAGATCGAGGTCCACTACCAAGGAAAACAAAGCCCATTGACACTGATAGTCAAAGGCCGGGTTCTGCCTCTCGCGGATTTTCAAGCATCCCTGGGGGAGATGACCTATAATTATTTTGTGCTGCTGGATCTGCGGTCTCCGGAAGCGTTCAGCCAGGAGCATCTCCTGGGAGCGGTCAATGTGCCGCAGGGCAATCTGGATGCATGGATCGAACAAGCCGAACCGGGCCTTTCACCGGAATTGGTCATCTACTTGATTTCCGAAAAAGGCGAAGTATCGGATGCGGCCGCGGAACGACTCCGGAAGCAGGGATATACCCAGTTTTTCAGCCTGGTCGGCGGCATGGCGGAATGGAAGCGGCAGTTTGGGAAGAAATGGATTTTACATTCGCAAAACGCGAAACGCGAAACGCAAAACGCGAAACGCATAAAACCATGAATTGTGAATGGTACCGTTGAGGCGCAAAAAATTATCTCCATGCTTTTATAAATTTATTTTACTCTTTTCTCCTAAATCTTTACTCTTTACTAAAATCTTTAAATTGATTGTTATTTTATGTATAGGTCTCTTTTTTTCAAAGAGTGCGGACGCATTCACCTCCGTAGAGATCGTCTTCTTCCACGAAACCGGGTGTCCGGAGTGCGCGCGGGTACGGGATTTTTTGGAAAACCGCCTTAAGCCCAATTATGACGTTATCATCCATGAATATGAAATCCATGCAGGAGATAACGCGGCCCGAATGCTGCGGCTGGCGGAAATTTACGGGCCGGAAGAAATCAAGCGGGAGGGGACACCGGTGCTTTTTATCGGAGAATACGCTTTTCAGGGAAGCAGCCGGCGCGTATTGAGAGAAATTGAACAATCGGTACGGGAGACTTTGCGGAATCCGGCAGCATCGCCGCTGGATAGACTGGAACATGCCCCTGAGCCTTCTTCTCCGCTGGCGGTTAACCTGTCTGCGGTTCTGGGTGCGGCCGCTGTGGATTCCGTCAATCCCTGCGCCTGTGCGGTCCTGGTTTTGCTTTTGGGGACCATGATGCTGGCGGCCGACCGCAGCCGTCGCCGGATTCTGGGGGCCGGATTTGCTTTCAGCGCCGCTTGTTATATCGCCTATTATCTGATGGGTCTGGGCTTGTTCACAGCTGTTCAGAGCACCGGCATTCAAAATGCGGTATATATCATAGTGGCGGTTTTGGCGACAGGACTGGGATTGTGGAATTTAAAAGACGCCTCGGGGAAAAAGAAAGGGCTGCAGCTGGAAGTCCCGAAGTCCTGGCAGCCGCTGATCAAACGCCTGACATCCGGGATCACGTCCATCCCCGGCGCTTTTTTCACCGGCATTGTGGTCAGTCTGCTGCTGCTTCCCTGTACGTCCGGTCCTTATGTGGTGATTATCGGGATGCTCAGCCGCACTTCGTCGTGCGGCCAGGCGCTGTGGCTTTTAGGGATCTACAACCTGGTCTTTGTGCTGCCGTTTATTCTCATTACGCTGGGCGTCGGCTTCGGCCTTACCACCCTCGCCCGGGTGGAGCGCTGGCGGCAGCGTTATACCGGCCGCATGCGGATCGTAACCGGGATATTCATGCTGGCACTGGGAGCCGGCTTGCTGCTGCTTGTTATATTTTAAATCAAAAATCGTTTTAGTTAGGAGTAAAAAGTGAAAAGTGAACAGGAAAGCAAATATTTCATGACACGGTTTTGTGCATTATGCTGAGTCTATCTCAAATTATTACAGCGTTTCGGGGAAACGCATACATATCCCCAATTCATTCACCATTCACCAATTTTAAGTTATCCTGTTTATTAGAGTTTGGAGCAATAGACAAGCAGACCATCACGGTTTTAAGCGTTTTGCGTTTTTCGGATTATGCAGCATCCTAAATCCATTCATCATCAATAATAAATATTGATTCCCGCCGAAACATAATCCCCGGAGAAGCGGTACTGGGCGGATTCAGTATAGCGGGAGTAATTGATATTGAAGTAAACCGGTTCAAAAGGAACGAATGTCACATCAAGAACATAGGAGTGGGCGGTAACATCCTCTGAATTGCGGTAAAGATTAACCCGTCCGGTCAGAAATAGCCCTTTCAAAATCTCGTACTTGAGGCCGCCCTTGACGGAATAGAGGGAGATTTTACGCTCTTCATCTTCAGGATACCACAGGGTGGAATCCTCGTTGAGTATATAGGTGCCGGCTTCGATGGATAGCTTCGGCAGCACCCGCAGCGCGGTGCCGGCATCCAGGGCAATGGCCTGATAATCATCCGTCCCGGTAAAATAAGAGACAGCGGCATAAAAATCATGCCCCCATCTCTGGGCGTAGTAAACCCCTGTGAAATTCGACATTTGAAAATCCTGCTCTGCGGTCACACCGTCTGAATTAAGATATTCATAGTGGATATTATGCAGAAAATATTTGGCGATAAAGGAAGATTTCGCGGTCACGTTGATGCGCAGGCCGATCCACGGCGTCCAGGTACGCAGGTCATTGGCGCCGAGGTATCCTTCAATGCCGGCCTGAGGATGGATTTCAGCGGATAAAAAAGCAGTTGTGATCAATAAGAACAGAATTGTCGACATAACTTTTTTCATGATTTGTCTCCATGATTTGATTCATCGTCTGTAGCGAACCGGGGTGTTTTTTCCCAATGCACCCGGCCTTTTTGAATGATTTCCTGATATAAGGCCCGGAACATGAGGATAATCCAGCCCTGGCAGTAGGTGAAATACATCAAGGCGGTGATTCCGAAGTTTTCTGCCGAGGCTTCGTGTTCCAGATGAATAGCCAGGGTGATCTCAGTAATAAACAGCAGAAAGGCCATGACCCAGACGGCCAAGTAAGGCCCGGGGGACAGTACCGCAGTCAATCCCAGCGCCCCCGTGATAAAAAAGAGATGGGACAGCAGAATTGAACCTAAAAAAAGATAATAAAGCAGAAAAATATATACCAGCTCCAGCCATATTTTCCACTGCCGCAGCCGCAGGGCAGGAATAAAAAATTTCCGCAGAATATATATGTTGCCCCTTATCCAACGGCTTCGCTGGCGGACCCACACACGCCAGTGTTCCGGTTCCTCTTCCCAGGTGGCGGAATAAGGGACAAATTTGATCTGATATCCAGCGCTGAACAAGCGGATGCTCAGTTCCGTGTCTTCGGTCAAGGCCTGTTCATCCCAATGCCCGGTTTTTTTGAGAACGCTTTTCCGGATCAAAAAATTAGTGCCGGGCAATATGGCGGTTTTTAAAGTCAGATAACGGCCCGCCTGAATCATAAATTGAAAGGACAAGGTTTCCAGGTTAATAAACCTGGTCAGCAGATTTCTTTTGCGGTTTCGGGTCCGGAATTGTCCGAAAACCGACGCCAGATTGGAGTCAGCCAGCAGGTTCAGCACCAAATAACGGAGAGAAAGGGGCTCCGGAGTGTTGTCGGCGTCATAGACCGCTAGAATTTCATGCCGGGCATGCTCCAAGCCGAAGTTCAGGGCATGCGGTTTTCCCCGGGCAGCTTCTTTTTCGGGAACATTGAGCAAACGGATCCTTTTATCGGTTTCCGCAAATGCCGCAACCACTTCCGCGGTATCATCGGTGGACCCGTCGTTGATCACCAGGATTTCCATTTTGTCCCGGGGATATTCCAAAGCGCAAAGGGAGGCGAGTGTATTGCGGATAACCAAGGCTTCATTATGGGCTGGAATCAAGAGGGACACAGGGGGTAGCGTGGGGTCGCTCGACTCATCAAAACGCTGTTTTTCCCTTTGTGCCCGGGCATGATAGATCAAACCCATAAAAGTAAAAAACAACTGGTAAAAAATCATTGACCACAGCACTACGACGGTTATAAGAAATATCATCTCCAACCACGGGCTGCTGTATGCCATGCTTATTTTTCCCTCAATTTGCGCCTGCGAATGTGAATGATAACAAACATAACCGCCATGAACAGAATGGCGAGACTGCTTACCAGTACGATTGCATTGGACATAGCCAGGCTGGCCATCTCGAGCGCCAGCCCGGAGCGGCTGCGGGTGATGATATCCAGGCGGTTTTGTCCGGCCGGTACCGGCAATGTCCACCCTTTTAGTCCTTTCTCCATCTGAATGTTGGATTTTTTTTCATTTATTCTGATTTCCGTCGGTCTTTCGTTTAATACCAGATATGCCTTTTTTCCCGCCTGGTATTCTACAGTCAAGCCGCGCCAGCCGGTTTGGGTTTTCAGGATATCTTCGGAGAAGTCAACAATCCGGGTTTTGGACTTCAAGCTCCCGAAAAATCCGGAGGAAACCGATTGGGATGGGGCCAAGGAGATGTGGCCGGCCGGAACTAAAAAGTGTTTTTTAGAAAAATTCGCCGAAAGGTGTCCGTTGACGAGCATGCCTTTGATGGCGCCATTAGAGAAAACGATTTCTCCTGAATGGGGGGTATGGATATGAACTGATTCCGGTTCCCAAGCTTGATGATGTCCGGATGCCGCCAGGAACGGGAGCATATGGGCGTCCACCTCATAAAGAGAACTCTCTGAAAACAAAATGATTCGCTGTCCCTGGTTTTTAAGGAAAAGCAGCCGGTTATAAAGCCCGGTTCCGGTGGGATAGCGCGTGGGCATACCCGGCGCAAACGGCTTCCCGGATGCGGGGGGATTTATGCGCACTTGCTGGGCGGAGAAAGGAGCCGACGCCGGTCTCCAAATCTCGTTCTCTCCGGGTATGTACTGCCAGCTGAGAGAATAATCTTCCTTCAAAGTATGCAGCCATTCCCTGGCGATCCCGGGATCGGGCTTCCGTGCGTCATAGGCCGTCAGAATTTCCATGTTTTTATTCAAGCCTGCGTTCAATCCGAGAATCATATCCAAAAGCTCTTCCAGATATTCGCGGGAAAGCGCTCGGCGGAATTCCAGGTAAGTCTGAAGGTCTTCCGGGTGGTTGGAATGGTAATGAGAGGATGAGGGCTGAAATAATTCTACCGGATCAAATCCATTCCGCGTCTGGAATTTCCGGCGTACTGAAGTAGAAAAAGGGGTGGTGGTTTCCGGAGCCAAGGGCCATTCGGCATTAAAGCCAAGGTGATTGATGGTGACGCCGTCCCAATCATAATGGGTCAAAATCCGCTGCCATTCCCGTAGTGCGGCTGCCCGGGCTTCCGTTTCACCCATAGCCGCCGGAAGTCTCCAGGTAAAATCCGCGTCTTTGCCGAACGCGTTTTTTTCCCGGAATTCAGGATGGTTCTGCCAGAATTTATTATGCACGAACGGCGGTTCCAGCCATGCATAAACCCGCATAGAATTATTTTGGGGCAAAAAAATAAGCCGGCTGTAATCATAAGTCCCTTCCCGAAAGAACTGCCAGGCTGCCGTATGAATAACCCGAATCCCGCTTATTCGCCAGTAACGGATCAGGTCTTCGACCGCGATATCTTCGCGTTCGGCCGGATTGTAAAAGACTTCAATCCCCCACCCGCGAAGAAGGGGAAAATAGTTCAAGCTGCGGAACATATGCGTTAAAAAATGCGGGAACCGGGATGCAGCCGTGGCTGTTTCTCCGTCAAGGAGCGGGCCCAAATAGAGGAAACGCCCATCACCATATGGAACGGAAACCATAAGGGGATTTCCGGAATCCCGGTCCCGGTAGATATATTCAGCCGTTTCCGGGGCCGCAAAAACCGGACACTCACGGGCGGGATTCCATTGGACCTCGACACCGGGGTAAAACAAATCTGACGGTTCGGATACCGGTATCTTTTCTCCGATGGACTGGATATTTAACTCATCAGCAAGGGGAGTCGTTCCTCCGGTGATTAATGACACCTTCCCGCTTTCCAATCCCTGCAGAATGGCTGCAATCTGCATTTCGGTCAGAACGAAGGCGGCAGCTTCCGGCACTACCAGCAGATTGATGTGGGAGGGGACCGCATAAAAATCCGCTGTGTCCCGGATATCCAAACTGATGCCGGCCGTGTGTAAGAGGGAGGCATAACTGAGGATATCATTGCGCTGTGCGCCTTCCGCATCCGGTTTGTCAAGCAGCAGGGCGACCGGAACTCGGGCCGGTTCCCCCTGAAAATTGGCGGCTTGCCGCAGTAGACCGGCTTCGAAAAAATGTTTCCTTGAAGCGGAGATTTTAGTTTCCGGAAGAAAATAAAATCCGTGCAGTTCATCGTTAGGGATATTAGAAAATTCGTATCCTCCCCGTACAACCGTGGCGGAAATAGAGTCTTGCTCATCCATGATGCTCGGGAAAAGCAGCCGGATTTTACTGCCTTTATCAACAGGAGGCGAAAAATCATCCACCGTTCCGGACTGGTTGGTTATGACACCGAAGGCAGACTTCACCCGGACCGGAAGGCCGGCGGCATTAGTAAAGGTGAACCCTTCCTGTTTCATTGTTTTTATTATTGATTTTAAAACATCCAAATCGACAAAAGGATGGAAGAAAAAGGACGCCGCCCCATCCCGGACGATTTTCATTTTCCGGGCCGGCTCAAGAATCACCTCAGGCCGGGGATCGGACAGCGGAACATATCCCAGATTTTCAGGCAGGACAATCTGTCCGAACCGGTCGGGAAACAGGGCATAGGGGAGGTATTGATCCGTCCCCCTGCGATCGATGGTCTGGCGGCGTTCCATGGCCAAGGAAAACACATCACTGATAACATCATAAAAATCCTGAGAAGCGGCATAATGGGGCGTTTCCCAGATCAATGGATAGATCTGATTGCTCCAGCACTCCTGCAGCCCCCGGTTTATGCGGTCGTGCAGCCGCGCCCGGGTCTGCCCCTCCACCGGAGCATCCTGGACCGGGTCCCAGAATTCATAATCGGTGGTGGTTTCCCGGAAGCGCTGGTGGGTGATACCGTGAAGCACGAGGGTTCCGCCTTTACGCACCATATACTGCAAGGCATCCACCAATTGCGGCTGTTCGGACAAGCTCACCCGCTGATTGTCTTCAGGATAAACATAGAAAGGTGTAAAAGCGACTTGAAATGGTACCTTCTGACGGTGGAGGAAAGCAGCTATATTTTTCAGGGATTCCGGATCGGTAAGCGGATGGACATCTTCGATCCGTACCATAGCCGGATTAGCCTGGATATGGTCTTCATTCAATATATCATGAAGCAAGTCCGCAAACACCAGAAAGCGTCCGCCCTCGATGGCATAAGCAGAGGGAATATCCGCGATAAACCAGAAGTGCCTCCCGCTTCGGAGGGCATAGGAAGTGGAATCGCCGGCGTCGGTATGAGCGGTTGCCAAGATACGGTTTTTCCGCTCATCGGTCACTTCCACCACATTGGTCCAGGACTCAGGTTTAACCAGCTCGGTATTTTTGTACTGCACCCGGGTATATAGATCCGGCACACTCTTCCGGTATGCCAGGCCCAGTTTTTGGGATAAGGTTTGATTTTTCAGGGCGCTGCCGATATTGAAGCCGGTCCAGCAAAAGGTGGACCGGAGTTCAATGAGATCTTGGATTAAAGCCGCTGGGATGGGTGTTTCCTGTTCCGTGCCCACATAAAATGATGTGTCATATTTATGAATAAGTCCGGCCTGGTATTCGCTTACCGGTTTAAGTTCTACTTGAGTATTGAAATGACGCAGCAGTTCCCCGGTTTGGAGAGCGTCATTGCGGTCGCCGGCGGGATCATAGAGAATCAGGCAATTCTTCTCCGGGATAAACGCAGCGGAGTCTGACAGCACCGGCCAGGCCTGTTTGGCATCGAGTAAATGGGAACTGTAAACATCTGTTCCCTGGGCACCTGCTTGGAGGACGGATTTAAGAGTCAGGCCGAGTTCCTCCGGAGATATAGAAACACCATTGAAATCGGTCGCTTCCACATGGGCGATAATGGGAATGGGAGAATCTATGGACCAGGCCAGTTGGCGCAAGGCCTTTCCGGACCATTCCGGGTTAAAGGCCTCTCCGGAGTACCGGCTTTTCCATTCCTGCCAAATGAATTCCGGACAAATGGTATCGGGCCGCTGTTCCGTATTTCCGCCCAGAATGGCCGGCAGGTCAAACCCGGTAATGTGCCGGACCTCGGCATGAGACCGCAGTTTACCGGCTATGTCGGAAACAGCCACAAAGGTGACCGATCCGGAAAAGCCGCCGGCATGGATCTTTGCCAGGCTTTGCTGTATCAGTGCAGTCAGAGGTTCGGATCTGACAATATCCGCCGGCTTACTTTGCTTAGCATAAGCCTCCCGGCACAGGCTGCAGTAGCAGGCATCCCCCGCCTTCCAGCTGACCACCGGTTCAGCCAGATCAACACTGTCAAGCTCGGGATAGTTTTTGAGCAGATCATTGATAAATCCAAGCCACCATTTTCCAGCATCAGGATTGCGATAGCAGAGAGGATATTCCAACCCGGTCGCTTGGTAGTCCTCTCCTGTTTCCGTCTTCTCCCGCCACTCCGGATGAGCTTCCCAGGCACCGCGATGGTTCATCACCGGCAGCCAGGCGGATACGTGGATGTTTCGCTTACGGCATTGTTTGAGAATATGCTTAAGCAGGTCATAGCGGCCGAATTCCCCTTCGCGGTTATGCCGGTAACTGGTACGGTAAAAGGCGCCGTAGGCTGGATCATAAGCCCTGAAATAAACCAGGTTGACGCCGGCTTCGCTCCATTGCCGGGCGAGCGCTTCCGCAAGATTGGACGGCCGCCGGCCGTTATAATAGTAGGAAGGATCTATCCGGACCGCTGCAGTCCGCTGAATCTGCGGGCGTAAAACCGGACCGTCGGTATAGCGTGCCACATCACGCTGCAAAGTAAATTGAGACCAAAAGCGGATTCCGGCAAAAATCATGACGGGAATCAGCAGGACAAGCCAACACAGAGATTTCTTTGAGACTGTCATGAACGTCCGTTTTTCTCCAAAATATCCGCAATCCGCCGGGCGGCATGGCCGTCGCCGTAAGGGTTGGCTCTCCGGGCCATTTCTTGATAGGCGGATTCACTCTTCATTAAGTGCAGCGTTTTCTCTGTAATGGATGTGCGGCTGGTTCCTGCAAGCAGGGCTGTTCCCGCTGCGATCCCTTCCGGGCGTTCGGTATTGGGACGCAAGACCAGCACCGGTTTCCCCAAGGAAGGGGCTTCTTCCTGAATGCCGCCGGAATCAGTCAGAATCAACCGGGCCTGGGCCATAAGGTATACAAAGCTGTTATAATCCAGAGGGTCAATCAGATGAACGGACGGGGTATCCTTCAGAACAGCAGAAGCGGGTTTGTTGACCTTGGGGTTGGGATGAAGCGGCCAGATGATGTCCACGCCGGGCAGATTCCGGCTGATATCTTTCAAGGCCAGGCACATGTTCTCCAGGTCAGCTCCGAAGCTTTCCCTCCGGTGAAGAGTCACCAGCAGAAGGCTGCGGTCCTGAAGGGAAAATCCGTGTTGAGATTCAAATTTCTTCGCCATTCCCCGTTTAACGCCGGGCTCTTGATGGGAAGCCGCAGTCTGCAGCAGGGCGTCGATGCCGGTGTTGCCGGTGATGTGCATTTTTTCAGAAGCAATCCCCTCTGCCAGAAGATTACGTAACGCGGTTTCCGTGGGAGCAAAATACAGGTCAGCCAGGCTGTCTGTCATTTTCCGGAACATCTCTTCCGGAAATGGGGAGTATTTATCACCAGTCCTAAGTCCGGCTTCTACATGAGCGATCGAAATCCGCTGATAAAAAGCAGCCAGGGCTGCAGTAAAAGTGGAGTTGGTATCCCCCTGGACTAATACCCAGTCGGGCTGTGTTTGATCCAAGACTTTTTCCAGCTGGCGTAAAGCGGATGACGTTACGTGATACAGGCTTTGTCCGGACTGCATTACATTCAAATTAAAGTCGGGTTTTATACGGAAAATATCCAAGGCCTGGTTCAGCAGATCTTGATGCTGAGAAGTGGAACAGACCCGGACTGTGAACGCTTCGCTGCGGGACTGGAGTTCGTGGATGACCGGTGCCAGCTTGATGGCTTCCGGCCGGGTCCCGAATATGATAAGTATAGTCTGCTGCTTTCGATTTGAAATCATTTTGCCATAGTAATGATTCGGCAAAAATCTGTAAAGGGGTTCAGACCAGGCCGGCATCCTTGACCGCCCGTTCAATTTGGCGGATGCGGGCATCCAGGCTTCCGGTATATCCGATGGATATACGCACTAGTCCCGGCGATAATTCCATTTTTTCCTGGTCTTCCAACTGACAATCGTTTTGAAGCTTATTTTTATA
>CAYRTV010000042.1:0-12206 GCA_964427225.1 uncultured Eubacteriales bacterium | reverse complement strand
TCAACCTGTTTTAACTCATCTTCTTTTATCAGCCTTCCATACGGAAACCTCGAGGCTAGACAAGCTTGTGATGGCTTGCTCCAGGTATCCAAACCAAGAATCCGGGAAAGCTCACGTATATTATCTTTAGTCAAACCTGCCTCTTTTAAAGGAGACCGTATCCCCAGTTCCCGGGAGGCTTTGGCTCCGGGCCGGAAATCGTCCTGGTCATCGGCATTCTCTCCGTCTAAAACATAAGAAATGTGTCTGCGAGAAGCCATATCCTTCAGCTGCAGAAAAAGATTTTTTTTGCAAATATAGCAGCGCTGAGGGGGATTGCTTTTAAATTCAGGATCCTCCCACCCTTTAAAATCGACTATTTCCAAAGGAATTCCAAATTTATTTGCTTCATGCACAGCGAAAAGGCGTTCTTCCTCTGAGTGAATGGGGGAGCGGGCGGTAACGGCCAGAAGATTTTCATTTAAAACACCCGAGGCTGTTTTTAAAAGCAAGGTGCTGTCTACTCCTCCGGAAAACGCGACTAAAACTGAATCCATTTCCGAGAGGATGTCTTTTAAGCGGTTGTATTTTTGCAAAAGTTCCCT
This sequence comes from uncultured Eubacteriales bacterium, assembly GCA_964427225.1. GTDB lineage: Bacteria > Acidobacteriota > Aminicenantia > Aminicenantales > Aminicenantaceae > CAYRTV01. The sequence goes on along the minus strand of CAYRTV010000042.1, from coordinate 11,622 downwards.
GTTTATTCGTTTCATTTTATCTATTACCTCAAAAAAGTATAGCATAAATGAGACGGTGTCGTCTCTCCAGGTTAGTGGGGTTCGTTCAGTATACGGGGTTTTCCGGCGACTGCCCCTTGACAACTTTTACCAAGTTAACCGCAGCCATACGGGCCATTTTCAAACGGGTTTCATAGGTTGCGCTTCCGATATGCGGGAGAAGGACAACATTATCCAGTGAAAGTAATTTTTCTTCGATCTCGGGTTCACGCTCATAGACGTCCATCCCGGCTGACCGGATCCGTTTTTCTTCTAAAGCATCAGCCAGGGCTTTTTCATCCACCACAGGGCCGCGGGATGCATTAATCAGGATGGCATCCCGTTTCATAAGTTCAATTTTGGAACGGGATATTAGATGACGGGTTTGAGAGTTGAGATCCGTATGCAGAGTGACAATATCTGCGGTTTTAAGCAGTGCATCAAGGGGAAGGTAAGCAGATTTATGCCGGGTCTCTTCTTCGGGTTTGAGACGGTGCGGATCATAATAAACAATATGCATTTTAAAAGCGTGTGCCCGCAACGCCACCGATTTACCGATACGGCCCATCCCAATTATCCCCAGGCGCTTTTCTGTTAAATCCATTCCCAGCATCAGATCCAGTTTCCAGCCTTTATACTTTAATTGCCTGGTAAACTTGTCGGCTTCCGGAATTCGCCGGGCAGCAGCTAAAATAAGCGCCCAAGTTAAATCAGCGGTGGTGTCCGTAAGGACTCCTGGGGTGTTGGTAACGATGATATTCTTTTGACGAGCATATTCGACATCAATGTTATTGTACCCCACGGCGCAGTTGGCTATAACTTTGAGCTTGGGGGCTGCGTTTATGATTTCTTTATCGATTTTTTCTGTCAGTAAAGATAGAAGCCCCTCTTTATCTTTGATTTTAGAGATAATATTTTCGCGAAGGGGAAATCCGGTTTCAGCGGCTATCTCCAAATCAACATTGTTGTTCAAATAGGCCATGGCTTCGGGCAAAAGCTTTTGAGTTAATAAGACTTTAGGCAGCATGATGTTTCTCCAGGTTATGAATTGTCTTGGTTATTTAAAAAAATCTTATTCTCTTTCTTGATGATGGGAAAAAAATAAGTCCGGACAGCATCGTCCAATTTATGAAAATGCATTTCATGTCCCTCATGGCTGAGCTGATCGCTTATGATCATTATAGCTGACGCTTGGATACGGTAATACTCAGCTAAAGCAAAAACTGAGGAAATTTCCATGTCGACCATTTCGCATCCCCGTGCGATCTGCCGGGAAATCCATTCCCGGGTTTCGCGGTAAGGAGAGTCCATTGATACAGCGGATGCGCTCAAACAGGGGAGCTGTATCCTTTTTAAAAATGACAGGATATGCGATCTCAAAGCCGGAGAAGGCTCGAACACTTTTTTCCCCGGAAAATAGTGCCGGGAAGTGCCCTCTTCCGATAAAGCCGAGTCCACAATGACGGCGGATTGCAATTTAAGACGGGGGGTAAGCGAGCCCGCCAACCCTAAAAATACTATTTGATCAATTCCCGAAACTAAAAGCGGCTCCAAAGCTAAAATGAGAGCCGGAGCCCCGACTCCTCCATATAAAACAACGCGGTCTTTAAAATAAAACAGGCGGGAAAAGAGTAACTTTTGAGTCCGATCCGCACCTTGGGATAATGCGTTATACATTATACGTGATGGGACATCGGCAGGCAGGACAATCAGATTCCGGTGAGAAAAACCAGGCAGGGGATCCGGCTTGAATATGGAATCATTCTTCACTCGTCGATAATCTCCGATTTGACAAACGATAATAAAAAACGGGATGAATGTAAAGAGCAAATCCATTACAATAGTGGCAGTATGAGAATCAATATGAGATTTACCTCCTTAGCCATAAAGGATATACGGGCATCGGATGACAGATTTAAGATTTCACCCGTCATTCAATATGAATTTTTGCTGAAATCGATAAAACATTCCGGGCTGCTGAATCCGCCTGTGATCATTAAACGCGAAGGAGCAGGCCTAATTCTGTCCGGATGGAGAAGAATCGCAGCGGCCCGTGCCTTGGAGATCATTTCTATCCCGGTGTATATTTTTCAGCCGCCGGATGATCAGACTGCCTTTGAAATGCCTGTTTATGAAAACGAAGCATTGCGTGGTTTCACACCTGTTGAAAAGGCGGGCGTTATTGCAAAATTCATTCATTTCGGAGCAGATAAACCATCCGTTCTGAAAAAATATTTAACCTTGCTTTCCCTTCCCCCCAGCCTCCAGATTGTGGATGATTGCCTGGCGATCCATTCGTTTGAAGATACTGTGAAAAAAACGGTATTCCTGGATAACACTGCTTTCCCCGTCCTGCAAAAATTAACCTGCTTTTCCACTGAAGAAAGAACCAGGTTAATGTCCGTTTTGAAGGGATTGAGTAAAAACAGCCAAATAGAAGTGCTGGATAATATAATGGACATCATGGGAAGAGAGAGGGCCCGGTTAGACAACATTTTTGAGTCTTTAAAAATCAGCCGGATTCTAGGATCAAAAAACTTATCTCAGCCTCAAAAAAGTGAAAAAATACGGCAGCTTATCCGCCATAGCCGGTATCCCGAATTATCCAAACGCCGGCTGCGATTTAAAAAGGCTGTCAAAGCGTTAAACACGCCGGAAAATATAACCCTATTAACTCCAAAAAATTTTGAACAAGAAGGGTTTCAGCTTTCAATCCGGTGCCGGAACCGGGAAGAATACGAGAAAAGCATAAAACAAATGGGCCGGATTCGCGAGGAAAAAGAGCTGAATACGGTCTTTGAAATATTGAATGATGATTAAGCTCCGTAAAATTTTTGTGCTGAAATCGGCCCGACGGTATCCGTTAGCTCGAAAAATTCTTAAGCGGCTGCCCAAGGTCCCGGTGCAAGTGATAAACCGTGAGGATGAACTTGCCGATATCATACAAGCCCAACCGGATCCGGCCGGATTCGGAAAACGTCATTTGGTCCTGAAACCGATGAAGGGCCATTTTGTTAAACCCTGCCCCTGTACACCATGTTATTTAGGATGCAAATATTATGTGATTCATGCTGATTTAAATTGCCCTCTGGACTGCACCTACTGCATTCTTCAATTGTATCTTAATCAGCCGTGGCTGACAGTCCATGTCAATACCGAAGACATGTGGCGGCAGCTGGATGCCTTCCTCAAGCTGAATAACCGTTTTTTGCGTATCGGAACCGGTGAATTGGGTGATTCTCTGGCTCTGGACCCGCTGACCGGCCGGTCTAAGGAATTCATTGAATATTTCCGGAAGCGGCCGCAGGCTTTATTTGAATTGAAAACAAAAACCGTGAATATAGAAAACATCCTGCAAACTCCTCCCGCAGATAATATCATCATTGCCTGGTCCCTCAATTCTTTTCATGCCGGTGCTGCAGAAGAAAAGGGGGCTCCGGGGGTTTCAGCTCGGATTCAAGCGGCGGAAGAAGTTGTGCGCAGGGGATACCGGGTGGCTTTCCATTTTGACCCTTTGCTTTTATATTCGGGTTGGGAAGAAGGTTACAAAGAAATCATAGACCTTTTATTAACCCGGATAGAAACACGAAGCATTGCCTGGATCAGCCTGGGGAGTCTAAGGTTTCCTCCAGACCTTAAACCGGTTATTCAGCAGCGGTTTCCGGAATCAGGGATTGTATATCAGGAGATGATAAAGGGGATGGATGGAAAATTGCGGTATTTCAAACCGCAACGGATGAAATTATACCGGACAATAGTGTCTTATTTTGGGAAAAAGGGGGATTGCATTCCCATTTATTTTTGTATGGAAAGCGATGAAGTTTGGAGGAAGGTTTTGAGAAAAAAAATGGGAAGCGAGGTTGAAATTGAACAATTTTTAACCTCGCTTCCCAGATGATTCAATCGCTGAAAAATTAGTTAATCGACTCTTTCTGCCCGTTGTTCAGCTATGATTCCGATGTTTTCAACTCCAGCGTCTTTTAATGTTCCAATGATGTCTACAAGAGCGCCGTATTCAAGATCCTGGTCGGCTTTGAGATAGAGCTTTTTATCGCTGGCGGTCATTATCGCGTCTTCAAGCATAATGTAGAGAGCATTCTCTTCTACTTTTTCTTCGTTAACGAACATGGTGCCGTCTTCTCGTATGTAAAGAACGACATCGGGATCTTCCGGCATTTCGACCCGGTTAGATGCTGTAGGCAGCTGGACATCCACGCCTTTCTGGACCAGAGGCGTCATAACCATGAAAATGATCAGAAGAACAAGCAAGACATCACAAAGGGGAACAACATTAGGTTCAGCGTTTACATTGCCTTCTTTTTTGCCGACTGTAAAACCCATTTTATTACCTCTTTTCTTTATATTTTACGACAATGGCTTAAAAAGATTAGGATTTTTTCCTGGAAAAGAAGTCGACCACTTCGGATGCGGTGTTAGACATTTCTGCGCTGAAAATTTCGACTTTGTTATTGAGAGTATTGAAGCACCACAGGGCCATAATCGCCACACCGATACCAAATGCGGTTGCGACTAGAGCTTCGGCGATACCGGCAGCAACGGCGCCGATTCCGCCGGATCCGGTCAGGGCCATTCCCCGGAATGCATTAATAATACCGAGAATAGTACCAAAGAGACCGATAAAGGGAGAAGATGTCGCGATGGTCGCCATTGTGCTTAATCCGCGTTTCAATTCCTGGGTGAACATGACGGAAGCACGGTCACAGCCTCTTTCAGCAGTTTCGATTTGCTGATCAAGACTCAGCCCCGCTTCTTGGCCTTCCATGAATTCTCTGATTCCAGCAGCAGAAATGCGGGCCACATGGCTTCCCTTGTATTCTTTTTTGGTGGCAAGATTCAGCGCTTCTTGGTGCTTGCCGGCTTTGAGCAGTTCGGCGATCTTGGGAGCGATCTGTTTGGATTTTTTCTTTGCTCTGGCGAAAACGATCAGCCGTTCAATGAAAATGTAAATGGTGAGGACAGAGAGAAACATCAGGAGACCTGCAACGAATTTAACAGGTAAGCCCATTGAGTGCCATATTTCTACGAGTCCAAATTGCATTTTAAGTACCTCCTTTTAATTATCGAAAGCCATCATCGTAGCTTTTCTTACTTAAGTTTGAATGTTAACGTAACGGTAAAAATAACGCCGCGAGGGCGTCCATTGATAACCATAGGTTCATAAAACCATTGACGGACCGCGTCGATTGCAGCCTGGTCGAGTAAGGGGATGGACCTAAGAAGTTTAACATTCTGTACCCGGCCATAAATATCAGTGGTAGCTTCAAGAATAACAATCCCTTCAACACGGGCCTGGCGGGCAATTTCAGGATAAACAGGGTCTACGCGTTTAATCAATTGAGGGGGTTTGATTTCTCCAGCGGCGCGGACAGGAGCTTCCACTTCTCCGACGACTCCGCCGAGGACTCCGCCGACGACTCCGCCGAGGACTCCGCCGACAACTCCGCCTTCGACTCCGCCTTCGACTCCGCCTTCAATTCCGATGTCGGACAGTTCTTCTTCGGCAATTTCATCTGGGATCTCAACTGGGGCGACGAGTTGACCGGGTTCGATATTGGATTGAGCTTGGACAGGCTTGATACGTTTGGCTGATTTAGAACTGGAAGATTTTTTGGCTGGGGGCGGAGGAGGGGGTGGTGGGGGTGGTGGGGGTGCAAGGAATGCACTGTACACTTCAACTTGGGGAAGATCTCCGGGATTCATAAGAGGCACTACCAGGGCGGCAAGAACGAGAACAGCATGGATGAAAAAGGCGATCGGGAATGCTACCGCTTTGCGACCTCTTCCTTTTTCCGTCTTAAAGAAAGATTCGTTGAACATGGAATTACTTTCAATGTTTTTGTTTGGCGTTGGTTTTTCAGGCATTTTTTACCTCTTCTAAATTTATTATCGACTATATTGTACCAAAAAATGTAAACAAAAGTATAAAGGAAAAACAATCTTTTTACAAGTCATAATATTATTTGCCCAGTCCTTTTTTGGGCTTAAATATCTTTTTCCAAAAATAGAGCGTAGAACAGGATAAATAAATGGATGAAAAAGTTCCGACAATGACTCCGATCAGCATCGTGAAGGCAAAATCATTAATAACTTCTCCACCAAATAAAAACAGGGTAAAGACAGTCAGGAAAGTGGTTCCGGAAGTGATCATCGTCCGGCTCAGGGTCTGATTGATGCTGGTATTGAGCAGGTTGTTGAAATCCGACCTGCGCAAGAGTTTCAGATTATCCCGGACCCGGTCAAAAATAACAATAGTGTCATTCAATGAATATCCGACCAGTGTTAATATGGCTGCGATAACCGGAAGATTAAGTTCACGATTAGTCAAGGAAAATATGCCGACAGTAATCAGGACATCATGGGCCAATGTCAGAATGGCGGATACGCCGTATGCATATTGGAACCGGATGCCGATATAGATCAGCATTCCCAATAAGGCCCAGATGGTGGCCTGGGTGGCTTTGCGCCGGAGATCATGTCCGATTTGCGGACCGACGGTTTCTTTACTCAATACGGCAAAGTGGCTGAGAAAAGTCTCCTGTTCCAGAAAACGGATCAATTCCGGACTCAAGCCCGCCATTTCACTCAGTTGGCTGGATTCCTGAATAAGTCCGCCCAGTTCGGGAGAATTGCGGAGAGAAATAATTCTCTGGGCCAGTTCGTCGGACCGTTCGGGAAATTCGGGCTGCAGCACATCAGCCAGGAAGCTTCCATCGATGCTGTTTAGATCCGGCATACCTTGGGCTATGGCGCTTTTTTCCTCTTCCGTCCGCAGGGCGTCTACAACCAGCTGCGCCACGTATTCATGTGCTTCCGTTTCTTCGCCGGCCTCATCCTGGGCTTCCGCTTCAAACGTCCGGATAATGAATTCCCTTCCGCTGTCGCCGAACTCCTGAATCCGGCTGTTTTCAATACCCATATTCCGGAGATCCTGGCGGATTTCAGCCACGGAGACCTGTTCTTGGAAAATGATTCGAACCAGGGTTCCGCCGGCGAAATCTATTCCATAATTAATGCCCTTGCCGAAAGTGATATTGATGAGTCCGGTCAGAATGATGAGACCGGAAAAAGCCAGGGCAATGTACTTGTATTTCATGAAGTCGATGTTTGGATTTTTGATGAACTGCATTTTAGATACTCAACTTTTGCTTTTTTTTGGTTCTCGGTATTGTCAGCTCAAAGATCAAGCGGGATACGAAAACGGCTGTGAACATACTGGCTGAAATCCCGATGATCAGAGTGACGGCAAATCCCCGGATGGGCCCGGTCCCGAACTGAAACAGGAAAATGGCGGCAATAATCGTGGTGATATTGGCGTCCAAAATGGTTCTGAAAGCACGGGAAAAACCGGATGCGATAGAGCTCCACACGCTTTTGCCTTGAGACAGCTCTTCACGGATTCGTTCAAACACCAGTACGTTGGCATCCACCGCCATCCCCACGGTCAGGATAATGCCGGCAATTCCCGGCAGAGTCAAGCTGGCCTTGAAATAAGCCAAAGCCCCCATAAGCAGAAGAATATTCAATATTAAAGCCACAATGGCGTTGATTCCGGCCATCTTATAGTAAACGCCCATAAAAGCCAGCACCAGAATCAAAGCGACTATGATGGAAGTCAGCCCTTTGCGTATGGAGTCGGCTCCCAGGGAAGGTCCAATTGTCCGGTCTTCCAAGTAGCGGATACTGGCGGGAAGAGCACCGGCTCTTAAAACCAGGGAGATATCTTCGGCTTCTTCCATGGTGTAGCTGCCGTGAAGAATGGTATCCCCGGGCGGCGGGATGCGCTCCCTTATATTAGCGACCTGCTGTATCTGGCCGTCCAGAACAATGCTTAAGGGTTCCCCGACATTTTCTTCCGTGAAGCTGGCAAAGCGCCTGGCTCCGTCGGGGTTTAATGAAAAGGAGACGGCCGGATTATTCCACTCATCTGTGGTCCGGCGGGCGTTTCTTAAATCGCTGCCCACAATAGGGGCCGTATCGCTCACCAGGTAATACTCCCCTTGTGTCCGGGATGGGTCGCCTCGCATGACTTCGGCTCCGGCTGGAACTTCGCCGCCATGCTCCGCCAAGAGGGTCTCCTGGTCGGGGGCGGGACCGCTGAGGACCAGGCGGAATTCCAGCTTGGCGGTGGTTTTTAAGATTTCTTTCACCCGTTCCGGGTCTTCAACCCCGGGCAATTCCACGATGATCCGGTTTCCCGTCAGCCCCTGTCTCTGGATAGTCGGTTCAGTCAGCCCCAGCTCGTCCACACGGTTGCCGATGGTTTGCAGAGACTGGCGAACGGCTTGTTCCTTTAGGTAAGCGATGACACCCGATTTCATTGTCAGGGTGATGCGGTCGGCGGAAGGCCGGTAATCCCATTGCTGAAATTTTTCTTCAATCAAGTTTCGGATCTGGCCTTGCGTATCCGATGGAAAACCTTCCAAATAAAATTGACCGGTTTGGCCGGTGGTTTTTGAAATAGTTTCAAAACTGATGTCGCTTTGCTGAAGTTCTTCCCGAAACCGCGCTATTTCCTGGTCTGTTTCGGTAGTGACCGCATCTTCCGTGACGACTTCCAGGACCAGATGCATGCCGCCCCGCAAGTCCAATCCCAGATTGATTTTCTCGCTGGGAGGATACGCCAGGAAAAGAGCCAGGGCGATAACAGCGATCACCACGATTACTTTCCAGCGAATTTTTTTATTCATGTTTTAAGCCTTTATGTATTGAATTGGAAAACGGAACCGGTGTTTAGCCGGGCGCTATTGTTTTTCCGGTTTTTTGTTGGTGATCGCAGCAACAGCGTTTTTTGAAATATCAATTTTGGTATTAGCAGCGATTTTCAATTCTATTTTATCCGGCTGCACTCCCATAACTGTACCGTGAATTCCCCCGGTGGTGACGATTTTATCTCCGGGTTTAAGCTGTTCGACCATTTCCTGATGCTTTTTCTGTTTTTTTCGTGACGGCAGAATGATCAGCAGATAGAAAATGACGAAAACGAGAATAAACGGGATCAGGGCGGTGATAAAACTGCCTCCTCCGGGAGACGCGCCCTGCTGGGCTGAAAAAAAGCTTGCAATTATCATTTTTCTATATCCTCACTTTCTGTGTAATGATGCATTAATGTGTGGAACGATTGTGTTTGAATAGAGTGCCTAATTTTTTGAAATATGTCAAGGTAAAAATAGAGGTTATGGATTGTATTAAGGATGGCGGAGCTGATTTCATTCCTGTCATATAAATGACGGAGATATGCGCGGGAAAAACGGCGGCAGGTGTAACATCCGCAATTTTCATCCAGGGGCCGGGGATCGGTTTTATATTTTTGATTTTTTATCACAATCCTGCCTTGACTGGTGAATAAAGTGCCGTTACGGGCATTTCGCGTGGGGAGAACACAATCGAAAAGATCAACTCCTTTGGCTACTGCCTGTAAAATATCCCGGATGTATCCGATGCCCATGAGATAACGGGGCTTATCTTCGGGAAGTAAGCCGCATGATTTTTCCACCACCTCGAAAAATTGGGTTTTGGGTTCCCCTATACCTAACCCGCCGACGGCATATCCGTCGAAATCAATTGCCATCAAGTCTTCGATGCTGCGGCGGCGAAGGTCCCAATACACACTGCCCTGACAGATGCCGAACAGCAGCCGGTTGGATGGTTTAGATAAAAAGTGCGTCCGGGAACGGCGTGCCCAATCCGTAGTGCGGTCCACCGCCTGCTTCATTTTATTTTTATCCGCCGGATAGGGAAGAAAATAATCCAGCGGCATCATGATATCTGTTCCCAGGTCCATTTGGATATCCACAATATCTTCGGGAGTCAAAAAGAATGTTGTTCCGTCCAAATGAGACGCAAACTGAACCCCCTTTTCGGTGACCTTGGCCAGCGGAGAGAGGCTGTAGATTTGAAATCCGCCGCTGTCGGACAGAACCGGCTGATCCCAGGACATGAATGTATGCAGTCCCCCCATCTCCTTTATCACTCCGGTTCCCGGACGCAAGAAAAGATGATAGGCATTGACCAGCATCAGTTGAGCGCCTTGCTCTTTTAATAAGGAATGGGGAAGTCCCTTAACCGTCCCCTGGCTGCCCACCGGAGCAAAAGCGGGGGTATGTATGACTCCGTGCGGTGTCTTGAGTTCGCCGCACCTGGCTGATGTCTTTGTATCTTTATATTTGGTTTTGAACATTGGTATATTCATGTGGTTATTTCGCGAACCGAAAGTAGATCACATCTCCGTCCTGAACCTGATATTCTTTTCCTTCCAGCCGGACATCGCCGCTGTCCCGGGCCGGCTGAAAACCTCCTCTTTCCATCAACTTATCCCAAGAGATGACTTCAGCGCGGATAAATCCGGATGCGATGTCCGAATGGATTTGTCCGGCGGCTTCCAATGCGGAGGCATTCCTGGCAATGGTCCAGGATTTGACCTCCGCTTTTCCTATCGTGAAATAGGTGATGACGTCCATAAGCTCGCAGGATGACCTTAAAAACCTTGATATGCTAAGTTCCCGGATGCCGTATTCTTCCATGAATATTTCTTTTTCTTCCTTTTCCAATTCCGAGAGTTCCAGTTCAATCTTGCCGCAGAAAGCTATGATTTTTGTTTTTCTCCTCTGGGTTGAGGCTATCTTATCCGGGGTTTCAATTAAACCGATACGGTCTTCATCAACATTAATAATATGCAGCAGGGGTTTCTGACTGAGAAAAGCGAAACTGCGCAGCAGTTTGTCTTCAGCCGAGGAGAAATCGATTTCGCGAACCGCCCGGCCCTCATTCAGGTGATGATGGATTCTTTCCAGAAGCTCTTTTTCCTGCATCCCTTCAGGAGTTTTGCTGCGCTGAAGTTCTTTTTCAAGTTTCTCCAAGCGGTTTTCCACCAGCATCAGGTCAGCCAGAATCAGTTCTTCCTCCATAGAACGGATATCAGCGTCCGGCGATATCCTTTCTTTAGGATGAGGAATACGGGGATCTTTGAATCCCCGCACAACATGGGCCAGTCCTTCCGTTTTGCGAAGAACATTTAAATAAGATTTCTCCTTTATCTCACCAAAGGATGCCCCGGCCAGATCGATATAGTCCATGACAGCAGGTTTCTTATCTTTTTCCTCATAGAGACTGTGGATTTTATCCAGGCGCCGGTCGGGAACAGGACAGGTCCTGAGATGCGGTTCTTCTTTGGCCCCGGCATAATTTTTTATCTCCAGTTTTGCCCCGGTGAGCAGGTTGAAAAGTGTCGTCTTTCCTGTTTTTGGGTATCCGAATAATGTGAACTTCATTTTATCACCGCTGCTTGGCTAATTATAAAGAGGACGAAAAAAAAACGCAAAAAGCAAGCTGTTGATGAAATCATTATTTTCGGGTATATTAGCCTGGATTATTCACGGGCCCAGATTGCCGCAGACGACGACAATACGTTCATTTATTGTCGTCCTGAGGAGCATAGCGACGAAGGATCTTAGACGGCACATGCATGAGAAGACGATTACGCTTAATTCGGAGAAGCAGTCCAAGCTCCTCACGGCCTGCCGGCGCAGGCCTCAGGATGACATTGATTCAATCAAGGTCGTCACTTCACTGCGACGAGCTGCAAGC
>CAYRTV010000041.1:0-12306 GCA_964427225.1 uncultured Eubacteriales bacterium | reverse complement strand
GTGCCCTGATCACGCAGATGCTTTGTCAGTGCCCGGGTATCAATTCCCTGCAGGGCAGGGATTCCGTTTTCCGCCAGCCAGCTGTCCAGGCTCCTCTCGGCATGCCAATGACTGAACTCGGCGGAATAATCGGATACAATCAATCCGGCGGCGTGAATCCGATCCGATTCAAAATGCTTCAGCAGTCCATGTTGTTTTTCTTTTCCCGGAACACCATAATTTCCAACCAAGGGATGGGTTAAAACCAATATCTGGCCGTGATAACTGGGATCCGACAGGGATTCAATATAACCGGTCATGCCGGTATTGAACACCACTTCTCCTGCAGCCGGCATTTCGGCACCAAAAAGACCTCCGCTGAACTCTTTTCCATCCGACAAAACCAGTTTAGCTTGCTGCATAAATCACAAATTTCCCAATGTTATAGCACAGAAGGCAGCGGCAAGTCAAAACGGCGCAAGCCTGCACTTTGAACGGCCCCAAAGGAATTCCGTCAGCATCCGGAGAGACGATCTCTCCCGGTTTACAGGGAAAAAGAGAAATACTATTTCAAACAGTATTCAGATTCTATATAATTCATAAAGCCTATGCACAAATGAAAGGCACCAGGCAGAATGCATAAAACCAAACGGATAAAAAACCACTGGACAGGATTCTTAGGTTTTTGGACCGGACTATATCAAAAAAGAAAAATTATTTTCCAAATGGCTAAAGAAGACTTCCATAAACAGTATACCGGTTCATTCCTGGGAATAGTCTGGGCTTTTATTCAGCCGCTCATGTTTGTTATGACGCTCTGGTTTGTCTTTGCCATCGGACTCAGACAATCCCGCGGGGAGGAACCGGTCCCATTTGTCATTTGGCTTATGACCGGAATGTTTTTTTGGTTCTTTTTCTCTGAAATTCTGCAAACCGGGGCCGGCGTGATCCGGGAAAAAAGCTACCTTGTTAAAAATGTCCGCTTTCAAGTCAGCATGCTGCCGGTCATTAAAATCATATCCGCACTCATGGTTCATCTGGTTTTCGTGCTGCTGCTGGCGGTGTTGCTGATTCTTTATGGACACCCCCCCGACTTGCAATGGCTGCAAACGGTTTATTATCTCTTTGCAGCCATTATTCTCTCTCTGGGGATATCCTGGATTACATCATCATTAAATGTATTCGTAAAAGACATTCATCATTTAACTCAAATACTTATGCGGATAGGTTTTTGGTTTACACCCATATTCTGGAAAGCGGACCACCTGCCGGGCGCTTTGAAAACAATCGTTAAGCTGAATCCGGCTTTTTATTTAGTGCAAGGATACCGGGACAGCCTGATCTATCAAACCTGGTTCTGGGAAAAACCGGTTTTAACTGTTTATTTCTGGAGCCTGACATTCCTTGTATTTTTTGCCGGAGCCGTCATTTTTAAACGGCTCAGCCCTCATTTTGCGGATGTATTATAATAAACCAATGGATTTTGCGATAAAAACCCGGGAATTAACCAAGACCTACAAACTCTATGACCACCATGGAGACCGCCTAAAGGAGGCCCTGAATCCGTTTGGAAAAAAACATCACCGCCTGTTTTTCGCTTTAAAACAAATCAATCTGGACGTCCCACCCGGCGAAATCCTGGGGGTCATGGGCAGAAACGGAGCCGGAAAATCCACTTTACTTAAAATTTTAGCAGGCGTTCTAACGCCCTCTTCCGGTTGGGCCTCGGTTAAAGGCAGGCTGGCCTCCCTCCTTGAATTGGGGACCGGATTTAATCCGGAACTGACCGGAATCGAAAATATCTTTTTAAACGGAGCCATTATGGGCTTCCCCCGTGATGAGTTAAAACCGCTAATCCCGGTTATTGAGGATTTCGCTGATATCGGTGATTATATTCACCAGCCCTTGAGAACCTACTCAAGCGGCATGAAAGCGCGTTTAGGATTTGCGGTTGCGATCAATATTAATCCGGATGTTCTCATTTTGGATGAAATTCTGGCCGTCGGAGATGAAATCTTCAAGCGGAAATGCTTCGCCTATATGGAAAACTTATTCAAAAGCCGCAAAACCGTTGTTATTGCATCCCACAGCTTGGGGCAAATCATTGAACTTTGTCACCGTGCCGTTCTGATAGACCGGGGAGAAATTATTTTAGCAGGCTCCCCCTACATGGTATCCATGCAATATCGAAACCTGATTCTGGCTGATAAAAAAAAACAGGCAGGCATTCGCAAAGAAATCATTGAACTTAACCGCGACCCGGACCGCAAACTCAGTCTGGAGGAGCGAATCTTACAACAAGATAAAGAGTCTTCGACCAAAAAACCTCTGCCCCCCCAGCTGGAAACGCGGTCATCCCAGCCCAGGCAGCACCCCTATTATATTAAGGACTATACTCCGGCCAGTACCGTGATTCATCAAAACGAAGCGGTTCATATAAAGGAGGTTTTTATAAAGACACCGGACGGCAGGCAGGTCAACGCCTTGGTCCTGAATGACATATATATCATCGGCTTTAAGGCTGAGTTCGGCGCTTCAGTTTCGGGAGCCGCCTTTGGTTTCAATATAAAGAATATGAAAGGACTGGGCCTAAGCGGCATACGCGTACCGGAAGACAAGGGCGATGGATTAACCATTCATAAGGGCGAAATCTACCAGGCGGAATGGCATTTTCGCTGCCAGCTGCGGCCGGGAACCTATTTTATCAATGTGGATGTAACGGAAACCGGCAAACAGGGTAAAAAACGATTGATTCACATATCCGATGCCGCTTCCTTCCGGGTTCAAAGCTCTAAACAGAAGTTCGCCGGGATTATCAATCTGCATACGGACAGCCGGGTCATTAATTTAACCGAACAAAACAAGCCGAGCCGTCATGCCTGAAATGTCCTCCGCCCAGCCCCGCTGTTTTTTCAGCAAAAACGGAGAAGATTATCTGCTTTGGACTTTTTTCGGTCGTAAAACCCCGGGGTTTTTTCTCGACATCGGCGCCTATGACGGTTGTTACATGAGCAACACATATCTCTTTGAACTCCAGGGCTGGCGTGGCATTTGCGTAGAGCCTCATCCGGAATCCTTCCGGCTGTGTCAAAAAAACCGTCCCGGGTCCCGCTGCATTCAGGCCGCCTGTACTCATTCAGACAAGAACCAAACAATCCGTTTTTTTGCAGAAAAAACCGGGCTTTTATCCACCACTATGGACACCCCCGCCATTCACCAAGATATTCAGAATCGCTACCAGCAGAAAAAAATGGAATTCCCCGGATTTAAAGAAATACAGGTTCCGGCGCAAACCGTAACTGAGATTTTAACGCAATTCGCTCCGGACATTAAAAGCATTGATTTCATCAGCATAGATACGGAGGGAAGTGAGTTAAAGGTCCTTCAGGGGATTGATTTTAGCCGATTCAATATCCGGGTCATCGTTGTCGAAGCCAATACTGAATCCGCGGAAACCGCTGTCACGCATCAGCTGCAAAAATCCGGCGGCTTTCAATTGGCACGAAAAGTCAAGGTGAATCTTTTCTTTGTCAAAAACCGGCAGGATGCCAATGCCCTGGCATCTATTCCTATCCGGTGCCGGCTGGCCAAACAGATACATCCCCTGGTTCCTTCCTTTACACCGGCAAAGCTGCAGGGGCCGCGTACTCTGAATGAAAAAATTCCGCCAAAAAAAAATGAATAAAAAGAATAAGATTCTCGACCGTATTCTATTTCTCGGGGGACCTCCCCGCAGCGGCACAACTATTTTATCCCGGGTGCTGAACCGGCACACCCAAATTATGGCCATCATCGACGATCACGTATTTGAATCGTGGACTCTGTATAACTATCGCGATCATTCCGGTTTAGTGTCTCAAATTTTAGACGGAACCGTCTCTTCGCGCCAGGCGAAAACTTTAATCTGGAAGAGAATAAAGCAGGACCGCTGGATTACAGGCGCAGCCGCTTCGGAAAAACCCCGGGGCTGTCCGCCGGCCCCGCCGGCTCGTCGGCACTGCGGGCCGCTGCTTCCGGTTGAAAGAGGAACAATCCGGTATAAATATCCCTTAAATCAAATAAAAAACATCCGGTATCTCAGCTTAAAATCCCCTGAAATATCCCTGGTGCTTGCCGATATGGCTTCTCTTTTTCCGCATGCAAAATTTATTCTGAGCTACCGCTCTCCTGAAACAGTAGCCGTTTCCATGTTCCGCAAGGCAATGGAAGTAACCCAAGTTCCGGTTTTCTGGAAGCGCTGGGAGCAGAATCTGGATAAAAACGGCAAGTTGATTCCGCCGGCGGCGGTGCCGCCGCGATGGGAAAAAGTATGGCAGACAGCAACCCCTTTCCAAAAATGCTTACTCTGCGCTTACGGGTATATGTTTCATCTCAAAGAGGGAATGAAACAGATTCCTTCCGCCCGTTTTTTTCTCTTTCACCATGCTGAATTGGTTGGGAATCCGGATCAAGTTTTGCATGCCTGGGCTGATTTTCTCGGTCTTGAGGCGGACGGCTTTCCCGATATCAATTCGATGCTGCATGATTCCCGGCATTCGCTGAAGAAGGAATTGGCAAAAGAGAAATCAGACCTTGAAAGCAAGATCCGCCCGGAGCAAATTTGGACCGAAGTAAAACGCCTTGACTCAATGAAGAAGAGCCGGCAATGATCATTTTGTTCAACACTGTCCGGCGAAAACGGCCTGTCCGGGAAGGCGGTGAATTGATTCAGCTGGATTGGAACCGGAAGCAAATCCTGAAAACCCTCCCGCTTTACCCTGCCCGGCCCGAGATAAAAAAGGACCCGAATCCCAGGGGCAACACACGCGGCGGCAAAGGCATTTTGATAAAGGAAAACCGAAGCTGGGTGGGCACATATCACACTATTTTATTTTTTAACCGCAATCTGAATGCAGCCGGAAGCATAACCAATTTTCTCTTTGCCAATATTCATGAAATGTGTTTTTCCGGCGAAAATATGTGGGTCTCCGCGACCGCCATCGATTGCGCCGTGCTGGTTGACCAAAAAGGGAAAACCCTTGACACCTGGTGGCCGCGGGAAGACCCGCTGCTTCAGAAAGAATTCGGGCTGACGCCCCTGCCGATTGACAAATCCGCGGATAACCGGATCCGTTTTATGCACGCCGAGATGGGACAAAAACCCGGCCATACCCATCTTAACAGCATCACCGGATGGTATAATGAGTATTATGCTCTATTGAACCGGCAAGGGGTCCTCGTCCGTTTTCGGCCCCGGACGGACATTATCCTGCTGCATCCCGCACTAAAGGGGGCACACAGTCCCAGGCTCATCGAGAACGGACGGACATTGGCCGTCTGCAGCAGTTTCAGGCACGAAATCCTTTTCTTTGATATGCACTCCGGACGCTTAACCAATGTCATTAATCTATTGGACTTTGAGCCGGTGATAAACATTCAGGCAAACAATCCGGATCAGCCTTTCAATAAATCCATTTTTGTGCGAGGATTAGATGTTCTGGATTCCGAGCGTATTCTCACCGGAATTGCTCCGGCGACTATCCTTGAGATCAATATGAAGAAAAATAAGCTTATCAATTATTTCCAATACAGCCGGGAAGTGGGAGACGCCATCCACGGACTGGTGCATTATGAATATTGAGTGTATTCATCTGCCTCAGGACCCCTTGTTTATAGTGGGATATCCCCGCTCCGGCACCACCCTGCTCCAAGCTCTGCTGGCTGCGCATCCTCATGTTTACACTTTTCCGGAAACCCATTTTTTTTCTAACCTGGAAAAACATGTTTTAACGGATGAATACGGATTTATCCAGGCATTCCGGCTGAATCACGCGCTTTCACTCGTGTGCCATAAGCTTCCCTTCCATATTAACCTGAAAGAACGGGCGGCCCTGTACTGCCTGGCCCACCGCCGCGGGCTGACCTCTAAAAAACTTTTCGAATGGATCGTTTACAAATCCCTGCTGGCAATCCAAAATTATTATCCGCAGCGTCCCTTCACCTGGATTGAAAAAACCCCTCTTCATTATAATCATCTGCAAAAAATCATATCTTTTTATCCAGAGGCACGAATACTCGCGATCTTACGGCACCCGGTTCCAGCCATTTCTTCCCGAAAGAATAAATTCCCTTTTAATAAAGAAACTCAGATCAGCACCCTGGCTAATGGGTGGAAATCGATGATTTCCATTTTAGAAAATTTTCAAAACGAACACCCGGCATCAATCCGCATAATCCGCTATGAGGATTTAACCCGGTCACCGTATAAAGAGTTGAGACGGATGGATTCATTCCTAAGCATCCCGATAAAAAAAAAGTGCCTGAAACATTATTACCGGATCATGTCCGCTCTCATTCTTCCCTTTGAAACCTGGAAACAGGACCAAAAATACACCGCCTTATCCAACACCAATCCGGACCACAGCGGGCTTATAACCCAAGTTCAAGTAGAAGAAATCGAATCCATCCTTCATTCTGATATGAAGAAATACGGTTATTTTCACTTTAATTCGAGGAGAACGCCCTGATGATCGCTTATGATCCCTCACAGGCACTGATTTCCATCCATATACCGAAATGTGCCGGGCAGAGTCTGACCAGAGTATTGAAGACCTGGTACGGCGAAAATTTTTTCAGGCATTATCAGCGCCCGGGAGATCTTCCTCCTCCCAGGATTCCCCTGCATCCGGGCATCTGCATTCACGGCCATTTTCATACACAGAAAGGCTTGGGCATAAAGGATTATTATCCTGAAGCAAAACAATTTATAACCTTTCTCCGGGATCCTTTGGAAATACATATTTCCAATTATTTTTTCTGGAGAACCAAAGCCCGCACCCGGCAAATAAAATCAGGATGGCTCCAACCGGGAAGCCCGCACGACTATCGTGATCTCGATGACTTTTTCCGGATGAGGCCGCTGTCTCATATTTATAAATATATGCCGAGTCCGGTTTCTTTCGAAAACTGCAGAAGTATTTTGGACAATAAATTTGTATGGATCGGATTTGTCGAGAACATGCAGAAATCAACCGACCGGCTGGCCGGCCGCCTGGGATTTGAACCTATTCAAGTCGATTGCATCAACGTATCGCCACGGGATGAATTATTATCCAGGAGTGCACGGAAGCAATTTATCGAAAAAAATGCCCTGGCATTTGAAATTTATCATACAGCCAGAAAATTATTCCCCCCGGAAAAGGTGAGCCTTTGAAACCGCTGAAAAAAACCCCGCATATTCAAATAAGCGCTAAACGCCGGCAAACCAAGTCCATCCTGTACTTTTCCCGTTTCAATCCCTCTCTGCGCGGAGGGGGAGGGAGCCGGCGGATCCTGCAAATCATGAAGCTTATCCGCCATCACCCTTTTACCCTTTTCTCCACCTGGAGGCGCGACGGCATCCAAAAACAGCAAAACAGGAAAATGAAACAGGAGATGCGGACATTAACCGAGAACCCGGCATCCGCCAGCGAACATTTTTTCAAGCCGCCTTCCCGTTTCCATTATGGAAATCAATTAAGAATGATAGCCGACATTTGGGCATCCCGGCTCCCGCAATTCCCGCATGCCCGCATGGTCATCCTGGATGATCCGGTTTACTTTCCCGCCCTGGTGGATTCAGCCGCCGCCCGCGGCCTCACGCTGCTGGCTGTCTGCCATAATCTGGAAAGCCTCATTATCGGAAACAAAGCGGGACATTCCGTCTGGCCGTTGCTGCAGTCGGAAATCCGGCTGCTGCGGAAATGCAGCCTGGTCGTCACCATTTCCCGGGAGGAGCAGGTGCTGCTGGCCAACCTCGGAATCAATGCTTTTTTTCTTCCTTATGATCCGGTTGAACCTGTGCGCCGGCGCATGCTGGCAGTCCGTAAAAAACGAAAAACCACCCCCAAGCGGGGCCTTCTTCTGTTGGGAAATGCAGGCAATCCTCCCACCCGGCAGGGCATGAAAAAGCTGTCAGCCTGGTGGCGACGGCAGCCGGAAACACTGAGACGAAATACATTGATTATCGCCGGACTCAATACAGATAGGGCTTTTAAAGACAAAGAGCAGGAAGACGGCATCGAGATCCGCGGTGAATTGACTGACGTCGAATTGGACCGGCTGCTGACCCATATCAGGGGAGCACTCTGTTACCAGGAAACCGGGGGAGGGGCCCTGACTAAAATCAATGAATTTCTTACGGCCGGTATTCCGGTCCTGGCCAATTTCCATGCCGCCCGCTCCTATCATTCTTTGCCGGGATTGATTGAATTCAATGATTTGAATCATCTCAGTGAAATTTTATCCGGCCCGTGGACAGACCGAAAACAGCCGGAACCGCCTCCAAAGCCTGATCTTTTTTACCTGGAACAATATATAAAGGAGGCTGTGGAATGACTTCAATCGCTCATATCGTCAATCCGGTCCGGGTTCCGCCCACCTCCGATCTATTTGCCGCCCAGCCCGTCACCTTCGCGGCCATTCGCCGCGCCAGGGAGTCAGCCTCTCGTCCGGAATCCATTCAGCTTTTCTCCGCCCAATTTCCCGAAGACCGCGATATGGTTCCAGCCGGATTCACAGCAGTCCCCGACCTGACCCGGTCTGTGCAGGATGAAGGCTCCTTTCAGCATCCACGGAAACTTCCCTTGCTTTATGACATTTTAGAACGGCTCTATACCGGATCCCAAGCGGAATATTTGATTTATTCCAATGTTGATATCGCTCCCATGCCGTATTTTTACTCAAGCATACAGCATCTGACAGGCCTGGGATTTGATGGCTTTGCGGTCAACCGGCGAACCATCTCCGGCCGGTATAAGTTCCCTTCCGATCTGCCGCTTATGTACGCCGAAGCCGGCGAAAAACACAAGGGCTGGGATTGTTTTATTTTTCACCGCTCCCTGTTCCCGGAATTTAAACTTGGAACCGCCTGTATCGGCTCAGGCTGGATCGGACGGATAATGATCATCAATTTAGCCTGCCTGGCAAAAAAGTTTCATATATTCAGTGATTTTCATCTGACTTTTCACATCGGCAATCAAAAAATTTGGCGGGATTCCTCTTTCCGGGACTACACCATCCATAACCGCCGGGAAGGAAAACAAATTTTGGATTACTTTGACCAAACAAAAGGGCCGCTTGCCAGAGATACTATCCCCGGTTCTTTTTACCGGACATGGCGGTCACAAAGTTCCGGGCCGGGTGAAAAATGAAAATCGCGCACATTGTCAATCCGGTTAAAGTGCCGCGGAACCGGGATCTCCATTTCGCCCAGCCGGTCACTTTTGAAACGATGAGGCTTGCGAAAGCTGCTGCTTCCGGCCTTGATATCGAGCAGCATGCGGCTTTTTTCCCGGAGGACGCGGGTATCGTTCCGGACTTCATTCGCAGCACACCGCCGCTGGACCGCTCTATTCTTGAGCTGGGCCGGTTTCCCCGCGAGAAGAAACTGCCTTTTATCAAAGACATTCTCGACCGATTGTATTATATTTCCGGTTCGGAATATTCCATATACAGCAATGTGGATATCGCTTTGACACCTCAGTTCTATCTCCGGATCGCCGAATTGCTGGAGCAAGGGTATGACGGGTTTGCCGTCAACCGCCGGACCATTTCAAAACGGTTTACCCGGGTGGAAGACATCCCTCTCATGCTGCAGATCCTGCCGGACGGGTCCCCCCACCCCGGATTTGATTGTTTTGTGTTCAGGCGGGATATTTATACACGGTTTAAACTTGGTAATGGCTGTGTGGGCGCCAATTGGATTGGGCGCATTATTCTCAGCAATATCATGGCCTTTTCCAACCGTTTCGAGGTTTTTAAGGACAAACACTGGACCTTTCACATCGGAGATGACCGGATTTGGATGAAAAACGGCTATGACGGCTACAATGCCCATAATGAAAGGGAGCTGGTCCAAATTTTAGGAACGTTAAGGGAAGTCCCGGATGTCCGAAATCAGAGTGAATTGGAAGACATGTACTATTTTCATATAAAAAAGCTCCTTTGGCAGGGAATTCCTAAAAATATTCAAACGTTGAATGCACCGGTCAAGAAAACGGCGCCTAACATATATCCCGGCCCCTCACAAGAAAGCACCGCTTTACGCAGCGATCCGGTTTTCATAGTGGGGTTTCCCCGGTCCGGCACCACTCTGGTCCAGGCCCTGCTGGCCACTCAGCCCGGAATCATAACTCTCCCCGAAACCCACTTTTTTTCCATGGTTTGCCGTTTCATTCAAGTAAAGAAAGGGTCTGTTCTCCCCGAATGTTTGACCGGTGTGGTCAAAGTGCTCCGTACCCGTATATCTTTCTCCCGCAATGCGGAAAATCATATCCGCAGCCTGGCTGAAAAGGGAACCTTGACTCTGCGCCGGCTGTTTGAAGCCATGCTCGTCGATAATTTCATGGAGAAAGCCGGCATACAGCAGCTCAACACATTCGTATGGATAGAAAAAACACCCCATCATGTTTTCCAGCTGGACCGGATTTTTTCACTCTATCCTTCCGCCCGGATTGTTTATGTCATGCGCAACCCGGAAAAAGCGATTTTGTCCCGCCGGAAAAATTTCGTGTTCAACGATGAATACCTTTGGCCGGTGCGAAAACATGCCCGGCAATGGATGAACGGCCTTATCCATCTGGAAAAATGGCAGACGGAAAAACCCGGCTCGGTTTATGTTGTCCGGCTGGAGGATCTCGTGTCGCATACGGAAGAGGAAATGCGGAAATTAGGAGCGTTTTTAAAGCTGCCTATTGCCTCAGATCACCTGGAGCAATTCAAGCATCAAGCCAAATTCCTTTTCCATTCCTGGGAACTTTGGAAATCCGGCGTGTGCCACTCCATTTCCCCGCATATGGCCATGCGGGAAAATGAGCAGCTGAATGAGCCGGACCGCTACACCCTATGGACAATCGCCGGCCGGCATATGAAAAAGTACGGATATCATTTCAATCCGCAAAAAATCGGTTTTTTCAGCCGGATTGAAAATGGAATGCGGGGTATCTGGCTGGAAGCTAAAGTCTCCCGGCGCCGCTTGTTCCGGATTTTGCCGCCCTTCATGACCAACCGGGTCCGTCAATATTATCATCTGCTGAGAAGGCTGCTGATAGGAGGAAGAAGGTGAAACCCCCTGTCACCCGCCCGTATATTCATTTCAGCCGGTTCCGTCTGACGCCCCGGGCTGGGGGAGGCTGCCGGCGAGAGCTCCAATTGGCGCGAATACTTCAACCCATGGAATTTCAATTTATTTCCGCCTGGGACCATCCGGTCCTGTCAGTAAATGCTCGCCTTAAAATGATGTTCAAAAAAACCAGCAGCCGGTACTGGGCTCCGGAGTTTCAGCATTATGCCGGCCGGATGCATTTTTACTCAAACCAATGGACCAAATATATTAATCCAAGTATAAAACTGGCGGCACTCGATGATCCCCTCTTTTTCCCTGAAACAGCCAAAGCCTTGAAAAAAAAAGGAATTCCCTTCATTATCTTCAGCCAAAATCTAGAAAGCCTCAGCCGTTCTCAAATCAATCCCGGCTTCCAACTGGAATTATTCAAACAGGAACTGGAGCTGATGTCTTTGGCCGACTTGATTGTAACGATCTCCCGGGAAGAAACCAGCTTGCTGCATAACTTGGGACTGCCGACATTATATCTCCCCTATTACCCGGTTGAAGAAATTGAAAACCGCATGAAAAATATCCGGCAACTGCGCCGGACCACGAAAAAAAAAGGAATTCTTCTGATCGGAACCGTCAATAACCGAGCCACCCGGGAAGGCATCCAGCATATCGTTCAATACTGGAAAGAACACCTGGCCGGCAAGCTGGACGATGAACTGATTATCGCCGGATACGGAATGGATACAATCAAATCCATCTGCACCGGCCCCGGTATCCGGTTCAAAGGCCAGATAAATGATGACCAGCTGGATCAGCTTCTCGCTGAAATCAGTCTCTGCGTGAACTATCAAAACAGCGGGGGCGGAGCCTTGACAAAAATCCGCGAAATGCAGATTGCCGGAGTCCCGATGGCGGCCAACACCCACAGCCTCCGGTCTCATTATCATCAAGCCGGACTGGCTGAATTCAAGCATGTATCCGGGATCAAGCCGGCTATTGCTCAAGCCAGGGAATGGGAAGGGCGAATTCCGCTTCCGCAACGCCCGCCGGAATCCAAACTGCTGCAGGCCGCAGAATCCCTGGCCGCCGCTCATTCTTGACTCTGGATTCCGGGTCAGACATAATGCAGTCGGCATGCGAAAATGGCTTTTCATATTAGGAATCCTGGCGGTGGTGTATATTATTACCCGCCTGAATTCCGGAAAAGAACACAAATCCCCTTTTTTAACCCGGATCAACGAGGCTGTCAC
>CAYRTV010000040.1:0-12379 GCA_964427225.1 uncultured Eubacteriales bacterium | reverse complement strand
GAGAGGGTAGAGTAAAGAATGATATTATTTGAAAAAAAAACGGGAAAATCACTTGACAAGCGGCGGTAACGGGTATAAATTAATTAACGCTTTGATACAATATTTAGTATCAAATCAGCAGGGAAAGCACAATATGTAGTAAGTAAAGTGGGATATTTTTCGCAAAAAATAATCAGGGAATATCAAGTCCCGGAAAAGGAGAATCAAATGCCACGAACCATCTCGAGAATTAAAAAAAGAGACGGAATCATCACCGATTTTGTTCAGGACAAAATCACGAAAGCCATTCAAAAAGCCATGGAATCCCATGGTTTAACCGACGACCGGGCCGCACAAAGTGTTTCCGATATCGTCACTTTTGTTTTAGAAGAAAGGTTCGGCGGCTACACGGTTCCTTCCGTTGAACAGATCCAGGATATTGTCGAGATGGTGCTGATGAAACAGGGCTACCATGATGTTGCCAAAGCCTATATCCTCTACCGGGACCGGCACAAGGACATTCGGGAAGCCAAAAAGATCGGCATTAACCTGGAGCGTTTGATACAGGACTATATCAATGATATGGATTGGAAAGTCAGGGAAAACAGCAACGAAGGCGTGATGAGTTTTTCCGGGCTGAACGCCCGTATTTCCGGAGAAGTGCTGGCCAACTTCGCTATGAATCAAATTTATTCCGAAAATGTGAAAAGATGCCATACGGAAGGTGATTTCCATATCCATGACCTTTCTTATCCTCTTGTGGGATACTGCGCCGGCTGGTCTTTGGAGACACTTTTAAAACGGGGTTTCGGACATGTCCCCAATCAGGTCCATTCTTACCCCGCGCGCCACATGGAAACAGCTACCCTTCATATGGTTAACTTTATCGGCACCATGCAGGGTGAATTTGCCGGCGCTCAGGCTTTTTCCAGCGTGGATACATATCTGGCCCCTTTTGCCCGGGAAGATAAACTGAGTTTCGATGCCATCAAACAGGACCTGCAGAAACTCATTTTCGGGCTTAATGTCCCCTCACGGTGGGGGTGGCAGACACCATTCTCCAATCTGACTTTTGATTGGACGGTTCCCGAAGACATGAAGGACAAGAAAGTGATCATCGGAGGGGAAGAAAGAGACTCGACTTACGGGGAGTATCAAAAAGAAATGGACATGATTAACCGTGCTTTCCTTGAGCTTATGGTTGATGGAGACCAAAAGGGCCGGGTATTTACTTTTCCCATTCCCACTTACAATTTAACTAAAGATTTCGATTGGGATTCCCCCAATGCCGCCCTTCTTTTTGAGGCCACCGCCAAATACGGGATTCCCTATTTTCAAAATTATATCGGTACAAACCTGGACCCGGGGGATATCCGGGCAATGTGCTGCCGGTTGAATTTGGACCAGCGGGAATTGCTCCACCGTCCCGGCAGCATCTGGGGGCCGGGTGATTCCACCGGATCCATCGGGGTGGTGACCATCAATCTCAACCGGATCGGCTATATTGCTGAATCCGAAGCGGACTTTTTTGAACGGCTTAAGCATTTCATGATCTTGGCCAAAGAATCTCTGGAAACCAAGCGGGAAATCATTGACCACATGATGGAAATCGGACTTGTTCCCTATACTAGAGCGTATCTAGGCCATTTTGAGAATCATTTTTCCACTATCGGAATTGTGGGAATGCACGAAGCCTGCTTGAATTTTTTGGGTAAAGGGATCCAATCACCACCCGGAAAAGACTTCGCTGTAAAAACCCTGGCTTTTATGCGGGACGTGCTGCAGGAATTCCAGGCGGAAACCGGCCACCTCTATAATCTGGAAGCCACTCCGGCTGAATCCACCTCTTACCGGCTGGCCCGGCTGGACCGCCAAAAATACAACGGGATCCTCACTTCCGGCACCGATAAGCATCCCTTTCTGACCAATTCCACCCAGCTGAATGTGGATGCCACCCGGGACATATTTGAGGCCCTGCATCATCAGCAGGATGTCCAGTCACTTTATACCGGCGGGACGATTTTCCATGCCTTTTTACCGGAATCCACCGACAAGGACACCTGCCGGAAGCTGGTCCGCAAAATTGCGGAGAGCCGCCTGCCTTATTTCAGTGTAACTCCGACATTTTCTGTCTGCACCAATCATGGATATATACGGGGTGAGGCCCCGGCTTGCCCGGAATGCGGCGAGGAAACGGAAGTCTATTCCCGGATAGTGGGATATTTGCGTCCGGTCTCCACCTGGAATGACGGCAAGCGGGAAGAATTCAAAAACCGGAAGACCTTCGCTAATTTTCAGGCAGGAGATCAGCGATGAAATACCTGCTTTTCACTCTGCCCAACTGCGCAGGTTGTGAATCTTTGAAAAAAACCCTGAACAAAAGTGATTTACCCGGTGAAGCATTCAATTTGGTGAAACCGGAAGGAAAGAAAAAGCTGCGTGAGTACATAAAAGATGTAAAAAGGGATGACAAAGGTGCCGTGGTCGTTCCCACTCTGCTGATGCTGGAGGGAGAGAAGGTTGAGATGGTGATCAACAGCTCCGGAGAGTTTGAGACTTGGTTGAAATCAAGGGATTAGAAAAACTCGCTCCGAAGGATTTTCCCGGCCATATGTCCGCGACCGTCTTTTTGGGCGGATGCAATTTTCGCTGCCCCTTTTGTCATAACCGGGATCTGGTCCTGAATCCCGGCAATCTGGCTTCTTTTCCGTTTGATTATTTCATAAGCTTTCTGGATTCACGGGAGGGCTGGCTGGAGGGGATTTGCATCACCGGCGGCGAACCCCTGTTGCATGAGGACCTTGACGTACTGCTGCAAGTGATTCGCGAGCGGGGATTGAAAGTCAAGCTGGATACCAATGGGTCCTTTCCCGAACGGCTTCAGGATATTTTGGATAAAAATCTTTTGGACGGGGTGGCTATGGATATCAAAGCCGCCCCGGATGATTACAGCCGGGCCGCCGGCGTTTGGGTCAATATGGACGAGATTCAGCGCAGCATCGATTTGATCAGCCGGGCACCCATTGCGTCCATGTTCCGGACCACGGTTGTCCCCGGGATCATCACGGAGGC
Source organism: uncultured Eubacteriales bacterium (assembly GCA_964427225.1). Lineage (GTDB taxonomy): Bacteria > Acidobacteriota > Aminicenantia > Aminicenantales > Aminicenantaceae > CAYRTV01. The sequence continues at coordinate 9,328 of CAYRTV010000040.1, read as the reverse complement.
GACTATGACTGAATTCGGTGAGTGGCTGTCCCGGAATACAATATTCCAACTGCAGCAGTTTTCTCCGGGTAATACCTTAGACCCTGAATTTGAAAAAATCGAACCATATGCCCCCAGCCGCCTGAAACGGATGGCGGCGGAGGCGGAAAAGTTTTTTTCCAAAGTCCGGATTGAGGGGATTTAAGCATGCAATTAAAAGTCACAAAAACACATAAAGACGCAAAAATCCCGGTATACGGGCATAAGGGGGATGCAGGATTAGACTTGTTTTCATGCGAGCGAGTGGAACTGGCCCCGCTGTCCCCGGCGCCGGTACCGACCGGGATTCAAATGGCGGTGCCGGACAATCATGTGGGTTTGATTTGGGATAAAAGCGGATTGTCTCTCCAGGGAGTGCATCGCCTGGCCGGTGTGGTGGATTCCGGATACAGAGGAGAAGTGAAAGTGGTGCTTATCAATCTCTGCCGGGACACCATCGTCATCGAAAAAGGCATGAAAATTGCGCAAATGCTGATTCAGCCGGTGCTGGAGATGACGGTGGTTGAGACAGAGGATCTGGACAAAACCGTCCGGGGAGAAAACGGCTTCGGCAGCACCGGCCGTTTTTGACGGCGGGAGACCATGCTGAGGCCGGACCGTTTTTTTGTTATCCTGTCGCGGCCGGATTCACCTGAAAATGTAGGTTTAACGGCCCGGGCGATGAAGAATACCGGTTTTTCCCGGCTGCGCCTGGTTATGGATAAACCCTTGCGGTCCGGGGCCTATTTTACGGCTGTGCATGCCCATGATATTCTGGAGACGGCTGAATCTTTTTCTGAATTGTCTCCGGCTTTGGCCGATATGGATGTTGTATTTGCCGCCGCCGCCCGGTCACGTAAAAATTTTCCGAGCCTGCCCCTTTCCGGACTGCTTCCTAAAATTGCGTCTTTTTCTTCCGATACCCGGATCGGTTTGCTGTTCGGTAATGAAAGAACCGGTCTGACGGCGCAAGAACTGCGCCATTCCAATTTTCGCATCGCCCTGCCGCAAGCTTCCACACAGCCCTCATATAATCTGGCAGCGGCTGTGCTGCTGTTCTTATTCCATCTTTTTTCTCAGCAAGATAAAATTCCATATTATTTTCGCCGGTTGCCGCCTCTCTCCCGGCGGGATCAGGAGGAGTGTATCCATTTAATTTTAAAGAAGCTGAAGCAGGCGGATTTCATTCACCCGGGTAACCGGGAGCATATCAGCGATAGAATATACGATCTGTTCGGACGTTTGACCATGACCGATGCCGACCGGAAATTATTACTGGCCGTTTTCTCGAACCTGGACCTTTCCGCGCGAAACGACTCCTGCGACAAAAACTGAAGAGGAAGACATCCCGCTGAATGCATTTGTTTCTTTTCCAAGGGATAAGGTAAGATAAGAATACACAAAAAAACGGAATACATGCAGATGAAAGGAGTGCTGTTATGGCCAGAGATATCAAAGTCGGTTTTCCGGGAGGAAAACGGGTGGACGCTCAAGTCAAAGAATTCACCATTCAGACCGACCAGCCGGTTTATCAGGGAGGAGACGGGTCCGCACCGGCTCCTTTCGATCTTTTTTTAGCTTCACTGGCAACCTGTTCCGGCATCTATGTGCTGTCTTTTTTGCAGCAGAGAAACATTCCGGCGGATGATCTCAGCTTAACCATGCGCACGGAATTGGATCCGGAAACCAAAAAGATAAAGACTGTCTATTTTGACATCCAGATGCCGCCTGATTTTCCCAAAAAATACTATAATGCCGTGATCAAATCCGTTAACGGCTGCGCGGTCAAAAAACTAATAGAGAATCCCCCGGAGTTTAAAGTTCAGATCGTATAGCTTCACGGTATCGGGTCCGGCTTTCGCTACCGTTCAGATTTTTAGCGCCATTCCTCGCTTGGGTTTTGGTGCCTGCGCAACTCCTCCCGTCCGTGGGTCAAACATGCTCGGCCCCCGGCTGCGCCGGGTCTCCTCAAACCCTGCGCCCGGAAGGCGTTAAATCTTCCATATCGCGTCAGTCGGCCCCGAATGCCGCACCGCATGTAAACATCCTTAACGATGAAAACGAATCCACATGTCACCCCCAGGCCTGCGGCAGCATACACCTGTCAGCCTCAGGCCGCGATAGCGGCCGTGGGTGTCTTAGAGTGCCTCGCCGAATGAAGCGGGACCGTCTCTTCAGGGCGATGCAGTACAAGATCCTTACGGCGGCTTTGCCGCTCTCAGGATGACATGGTGTGTCCGTCGCTGACAAACTCTGCCGTCAGGCTTTGTCATTATCCGCTACTCGGTTTGGGGGAGCCAGAGGTAATAAAAGCCGGCCTTTAATGACGGCAGCAGAGCCCGCAGCTCCGGAAAAGACGGTTCGGTTCCTGAAAGTGCAGCCTGGGCGTAGATATTGGTTTTCCGGCCCGGATAATAGGTATAAGCGATGACCCGGGGATTGCGAACTCCGGCCAGATCCTGTGTCCGCTGGTAGGCTTGATCAAAGTACCCGATCTCATCAATCAATCCGTTTTCTAAAGCCTGATTGGCTGTGAAAACCCGTCCGTCGGCGAGCTTCTCTAATGCCTCACGGGAGAGATAATTCCGCCTTGCCTGATAGACCACCTCTAAAAATTGAGAATAGAAATCCTGGATGAGGGATTGGAAATATTTCTGGTCTTTATCGCTCATTTCACGAAAGGGGCTGCCGGCATCTTTCATATCGCCGGTTTTGATGATATTGACCTCCACCCCGGTTTTATTCATCAATCCCTTGACATTCGGAAAAATGGAAATAACCCCGATGCTGCCGGTTAAAGTGGAGGGATGGGCGATGATGGTGTCACAGGCGGAAGCGACATAATAGCCGCCGGATGCCGCCACTCCCATCATCAAAGCGGTTACCGGAACGCCGGTTTCCCGGCGGAAGGTCAGAATTTCATGATAAAGGATATCACTGGCCGTGACTCCGCCTCCGGGGGTGTCCAAACGCAGAATGATGCCTTTTACCCTGGGATCTTGCCTGGCTTTTTGCAGGCGGAGTTTGATCTGAGACAACAGGTCGCCTTCTTTATTCAAAAGGCCCGGATCAGCCATATTTTGTATGGTGCCGGTGATATCCAGCAGCAAAATTTTGTTTTTGGAATTTGTTTCAACGATATCAACTTCCTTGATTTCGTCTTTACCCAAAAAATCAATATGGAAATGAGGTGAACATGCGGATAAAAATAAGATCAATGCCGGTAAGGCCCAATGGAGTTTTTTCATGAGAACGCCTCCTGTTTTTTTATTATAACACAGGGGAATTAAGCTGATTCGGCTATTGACTCAGTGTAAATGCCGTGATATAAAAAACCGGAAAAGGAAATGAAGCGGGGGATTGATGAAGAGACGAATGCTGATGAAAAAAGTAAGCCGTTTCATTCAAGACCACTTTGAAACCGCCCTGATCATTTTGATCATTTTAGGAATTCTCGCCATCGCGTTTTTGGTGCACTACAAGCTGGCCTTTTTGAATTTCTTTTTTCTTCCCGTCATTTTAGCGGCGTATTTTCTCGGCAAAGACCGGGGTGTGCTGGTCGCTGTTCTATGTGTGCTGGTGGTATTCTTTTACCTGCTTTTACTCGGTATGGTATTCGGGCCCCGGGATACACTTACGTTAGATGAAATAATCTCCTTGACCGCATGGGCCGGGTTTCTTATTCTTACCGGAGCCATATTAGGGGCTGCTTCTGAACAACGGCAGAAGCGCCTGGAAAATTTGAACCGGACTTATGTGGGACTGCTGGAAATATTGTTTAAATATCTGCAGTTCGGAGATAAAACCAAACCGGAGTCTGTTCGGGTTGCCCATTTAGCGGGACGGATTGCGGTTACCGCCGGATTGGATACCCGGCAGGTGGAAAACATCAAGTCGGCGGCACTCTTATGTGAAATCGGCAACCTGCGGGAAAATATCCCCTTGTTTATGACGATGACCGAATTTGTGCGCAAGGAATTGTCCCGGTCATCCCTGCTGGATCGGGAAAAGGTGATGCTGAACAGCACGACATCCCTGCTGAATGAGGTCAAACCCCTGGTGGACGGATTCTACCTTCACTATGTTAAAGAGTCTGATAAATTGACTAAGGATTTACGGGAGATTCCTTTTGGCAGTGCGGTGATCGCACTGGCAAATATTTATGATAAAATCCGGACCGGAGCCCCGCCCTTTCAGAACCGGCCGGAATTCAGCGATCTTTCCCGGGTCAGGGAGCTGGCCGGTACCGCTTTTCAGGAATCCGCCGTCAACGCCCTGATGCTGGTGGTCTCCGCACAGGGAGCATAATCATTCTATTAAGGAGAATAATATGGAGCAATTTCGTTTTAAATCATGTGTATTTCTATGTCTGATTATCGGTTTATCCGTATTTGTATTGGCAGCGGATAAAGGAATAGACAGCGGCCGGCGGTATGACCGGCTGGTGATTAGCGGGGTCATGCTGCAGGACGGCAACGGGACTCCGGCCAAAGGGCCTGTGGATATCATATTGGAAGGAAACACCATCGCTGCTGTTCGGGGAGCACGCCCGGAAACGGTATATCAGGAAGAAGCCCATGTCATTGACGGAAGCGGTCTGTACTGCCTCCCCGGACTAATCAATATCCATGCCCATATACATGATTCCCGCGCCGGCGTGCCGATTCCCTTTGAATATATATACAAGCTGTGGCTGTCCTGCGGAATCACGACAGTCCGGGATGTAGGCAGCAACACCGGGAAAACAATTGCTGAACGGGAAAAAAGCCGGGAGGGCGCCATTGCCGCCCCGCGCATTTTTCTCTATATGCGGGTTGGAGGACGCACCCCGGAAGACGCTCGCGCCAGTGTCCGCCGGGTTCAAGAAGCGGGAGCTGACGGTGTCAAGATTTTCGGTCTGGACCGGGATATTATGCTGGCCGCGGCGGATGAGGCCCATAAGCTCGGCTTGAGGATTGCGCATCATGTGGGCGTGGAAGAGACCGATGCCTGGGAGGATGCTGAGTTCGGCGTGACTTCGGTTGAGCACTGGTATGGAGTCCCGGACGCCGCCTTGCACGGCTCACAGAATTTCCCGCCGGATTACAATTACAGCAATGAGAATGAAAGGTTCCGGTATGCGGGGCGTTTATGGCGGGAAGCGGAACCCGCTGTGCTTGACCGGGTGTTGGCAAGTATGGTGGAAAATGATGTTTCCTGGTGTCCGACTTTTGTTATTTATGAAGCCAACCGGGATCTGCTTCGGGCGCAGAATCAGCCCTGGTTTAAAGACTATCTGCATCCTGTGCTGGAAGATTATTTTACACCGGATCCCGCCAAACACGGCTCCTATTTCTGGAAATGGACGACTGAGGATGAAATCTATTGGAAAGAGAATTATAAAATCTGGATGGACGCGGTGTGGCGGTTTGCGGATATGGGTGGAATTGTCGGCTGCGGAGAAGATGCGGGTTACATCTATATGATGTATGGATTCAGTGTGATCCGGGAGTTGGAACTGCACCAGGAAGCAGGGTTTCATCCGATTGATGTTATAAAGCACGCCACCTTCAACAATGCCCGGATTTTGGGACAAGAAGATAAATTGGGGCGGATTCGCAGCGGATTTTTAGCGGATTTGATTCTAATCAAAGGCAATCCCCAGGAAAACATGAAATACCTGTACCCCACCGGAGTTATGGAGATGAAAGAAAACCGTATGATCCGGACCGGCGGCGTGGAATGGACCATTAAGGACGGGATTGTTTATCATGCGCCAACTCTGCTGGAAGATGTGAAGGAGATGGTAGCGGAGGCGAGGAGCGGTAAAGAGGAAGGAGTGAAGTGACGACCTTGATTGAATCAATGTCATCCTGAGGCCTGCGCCGGCATACATATGTCATCCCCAGGCCGCGCCAGCGGCCGTGGGGATCTTTGACTGCTTCTCCGAATTAAGCGTAATCGTCTTCTCATGCATGTGCCGTCTAATATCCTTCGTTGCTATGCTCTTCAGGACGACAATAAATACACGTATTGTCGTCGTCTGCGGCAATCTCGGCCCGTGAATAATCAAGGTTAGATACAAGTGAAACGTAAAAAGTGAGAAGTTATCTGTTTAAATCAAAAATTAAAAATCAAAAATGACCCGGGTTTTCGAACCCAAGCAACCCGAGTAACGCGAGCGAAGCGAGCCCTGAATAGACCGAACAGACCTAGATAAACACGGACAGACTTAGATGGACGATACTATGTGCGGTTTTAAGCGTTTTGCGGACTACAGAGGGCAGATGACATTAAGGGCCTTGGGCAGGATTTTGATTTCAACTTGGTCACGCTTTCCCAGCAGCTCTCCATTGTACTGCACCGGCAGGTTGCTGCCCTTGATGACCATGCGCTTGGCTTTGTAGTGGGGCTGGGTTTTCTGAAAGGTCCCGAAGTAAATCCCGGGGAAATACAGCATAAATTTCAGGCTGCTGATTTCAAAAAAAGTGGCGTCGACATATCCATCATCAATGCGGGCTTCCGGAGCCATCTTCCATCCGTACCCGAAATGACGGCTTTTTCCGATGAAACAGTCAAAAACTTTCAGCTTGAGATTCTTATGCTTAAAATGATTGCCGGTATCATCAATGCCGTCATAAAGATCAATTTCCTGGCGCTTGCGGGACAGCCGGGTCATGATCCGGGAGGCCAGGATATGGCCCAGAAACCCGGGGATGGTGTGTTTGAGCTTCTCCACCAGAACCTGGGCGGTGGCGCCGACGCTGCCGAATGTGGCCACTTTGTCCTCGATTTGGATTAAATCGATCTTCTTGATTTTTCCACCTTGGATGATTTTGAGCGAACGGGACACACTGAGAGGAATATCCAGGCTTATTCGAAACGCATTGCCGCTTCCCAGGGGAATGACTCCAAGGGCCACCTGTCCGCTTCTATCCGACTCCATTATCCCCTGTATGACATCAGCGATGGTTCCGTCGCCGCCGGCCGCGACAATCACATCGTGGTTCCGGCATAATTCCTTGGCTTTTTCAATGGTGTTTTCTTTGCCTTTTTGAGTGTCGATGTATTTCCCCGGCAGCCGTTTTTGGACATATTTCCGCAACAGTTTATTGCGCTGCCAGCGCTTATTGGCCGCATAGGGATTGATTATGCAGGCAATGCGGCTGTTATCGGTCAGACCGGAATCTTGCATTCATTCTCCAAGTGAAAGGATTACGGGTATATATTTATCAAAATTTTTGGGATAAGTGAAGAATTACCGATGATATTTCTTTAATTTATTGTTATCCTCTTTAATCAACTTCCTTATAACCGGGGCATAAATAGAGAGGAGCAGAATCACAAACAATATCGCCAGCCAAGTGTCTGGTATAGGGATCATATGGCCGAACCACGCCAGGAGCAGGAACCGGGGCAGCCGCCCGGCGGCATTGGAGAGAAGGTATTTAGACAGGGGATAGCGGGCGATAACGACTAGAAAACGAAATGGATAAAAAGGAATCGGGGTTAAAGCGGCAATCCAAAGTGCCAGGAAGGGGGCCCGTTTAAAGAGGGCCACCAATTTTTTAACCCATTTATGCTGATAGACTTTATCAAACGCCTTGAGGTCGGAGATATAACGGAAGGCGGAATAGTTCAATGCTTCGGTCAGCAATGTGCTGGAGCCGGCCACCAGGGCCACAATCCAGGGTTGATAAAACTTGCTGAAATACAGTAAAACGGGTTCATGCGGGACTACGGCGACCAAGAATTCCGCCGGAAAACTGTAAAAAAACAGCACCCACAGGCTTTTGCTCTGTCTGAGGGGTGAAGAAAACAGCCATCCGGCCAGCAGCAGGGCCACAAAAGAGATTTGCAGGATGAAAAGGATGGTGCGCAGCCGGGATTTAGGAGCGGGACAAGAGCGGACCGGCGGGAAGGATTCGGTTTTATCCGGAGGCGGATTGTTGGATGCCATCACAGTCTTTAATTAGCTGGCCCGGAGAGAGTCCTTGATTAAGTAGCGCACCGGTTTTTCCGTATTGGCCCTGATGCTGGTGTAACATTCTGCACAAGTATTGGTTGGAATGAAATCTTTCCGCAGCTCTTTTCTCGATGTATAATCGCGGATGATCAAACCGCAGGGCGACAAAGTGGCATCCGGATTGACAACAAAAAACCGGTCTCCGGCCCGGCAGCCGCCGATGGATTTTTGTTGGAAAAATTCCACCATTTTATCAAACACAAAATCCGAAGCGACAATGGTGCCGTGTTTGTATTTGTGTTCCTTGAGCCTGGCGATCATGCCTTCCAGCTCCGGAATCTCCTCCTTCGGTATCATGTAATCCATGTTTTCGGTGCGCAGCCAGGTATAGGTGCTGAAGTTCATTTTGACATTCCATTGGCGGGCGAATTCAGCCATTTTAAACAGTTCGCGGAAATTTTTACGCTGCACCACCGCGCTCAAGGCGATGCCGTTGCAATCATCGGCCTTAACCGTTTCCAGAAGTTTCGTGATTTTATTGAACAGGCCGGGAATACCCCTGAATGTGTCGTGGCGTTCATCCGGAAAATCAAAGGACAGGGAAAAGGCATCCACTCCCGCTTCCCGCAGACGGCGGTGCTTTCCCGGAGTCAGCAGGGCGCCGTTGGTGGTGAGTACAATATAGGGAGGCTTATTGTCCCGCTTGAGGGCGGAGACGATGTCCTCCACATCTTTGCGGAGCAAAGGCTCTCCGCCGGAGACCTGGGCCACTACCGGTTTGATCTCCCGGCAACGGGCGGCGAATTCCTCCGGTGCGGCCTTTTTTTCTCCGGGGTTGGGGCCGCCCAAATGGCAATGCTTGCAGCGGGCGTTGCAGGCATAGGTGATTTCAAAGGATACACAGAACGGCCGGGAGGTGAAGTAATTGCCGATACCGCGGCCGGCCATGGACAGATAGTATCCGAGGGTGCTCATGTTGGATTCCTCCTTTGCAGGCGGCTAATGGAATAAATTTTTACGCCAATCAAGGCAGCGGCCATAACGGCGGCGATGATCCACAGCTGGGGAAGAAAGATCAGCCATACGGTGATGACAGTGGAGTTGCAGAACTTTCCGCCTGGGGAATAATTCAGAAGGTGGACTTTTTTATCCACCTTGTAAAAATAATTCGGTGAAATCAATCCGTATTTTAAGAATTGATAACTCAAATAAAAATCAACAAAAGCAAAATCAATGATATACAGGGCAACCGGGATAAAAAGATAGGGTCGGAAAAACAAGAATATAACGAAAAAAAATAAAATTTCCACCCGGTCGGCAATAATATCGATTTCCGCGCCGAAGATGGTTTCCTGCTTGAAAGTG
>CAYRTV010000039.1:0-12422 GCA_964427225.1 uncultured Eubacteriales bacterium | reverse complement strand
CGAGATCGTTTCACGTGACTGGAGTTCAGACGTGTGCTCTTCCGATCTGGGGTGTATTAAAACTCAGGGACCAGAGTCTTAATACACCCCCGTCCATTTCATATGAACGGGCAGTGCTGCTGACGGAATTTTATAAAAGTGGCCAGGCAAAGGGACAACCGGTTCCCGTCCAGCGGGCCATGGCCTTTAAATACATCATGGAAAACAAAGCTGTACATATCAATGACGGGGAACTGATTGCAGGAGAAAGGGGCCCCGCTCCCCGCGCCACACCGACTTATCCTAAAATCACAATTCACACCGAAAAAGATTTGGAAATCCTGGATTCCAGGAAAAAAACCGCCTATAAAGTGAGCCGGGAAACCCGGGATATTTATAAAAATGAGATTTATCCCTTCTGGAAAGGCCGCACTATCCGGGAGATGATATTCAAGGACCTGCCCCAGGAATGGAAAGACGCCTTTGAAGCCGGGGTTTTCACTGAATTTATGGAACAGCGCGCGCCCGGACATACTGTTTTGGACGAAAAGATTTATCATAAAGGATTTCTTGATTTCAAAAACGAAATTGAAGACACCGTTGCCGGATTGGATTTTCATAAGGATCCGGAAGCATTAAAAAAACGCCATCAGCTGCAAGCCATGTCCATCGCAGCCGACGGAATCATTCGTCTGGCCCAGCGATATGCCGAAAAGGCCGCCGGCTTGGCGGAGCAGGAAAAAGATCCCAAGCGCCGGCAGGAGCTAAAGCAAATTGCGGATATCTGCTCCCATGTACCCGCGCATGCCCCCCGGAACTTCTGGGAAGCCCTCCAGCATTACTGGTTTGTGCATCTCGGTGTGGTCACCGAGCTTAACGGCTGGGATGCCTTTAATCCCGGTCGCCTGGATCAGCACCTTTATCCTTTTTATCAAAAAGGCCTGCAAGAAAAAGCGTTAACTGAAGAGCAGGCCCGGGAACTGCTGCAGGCCTTCTGGGTCAAGTTCAACAACCAACCCGCTCCCCCTAAAGTGGGAGTGACCGCCCAGGAAAGCGGGACTTACACTGATTTTGCGCTCATCAATTCCGGGGGGCTCAAGAAGGACGGCACCGACGGCGTCAATGATGTCTCCTATCTGGTTCTCGATGTGATCGAAGAAATGCGGATTCTCCAGCCCAGCTCCATGGTGCAGATCAGCAAAAAAACACCCGACCGCTTTCTGAAAAGGGCCTTAAAGATCATTAAAACCGGCTTCGGACAGCCTTCAATCTTCAACACGGATGCTATTATTCAAGAGCTTCTCCGCCAGGGGAAATCTATCGAGGACGCCCGCTGCGGCGGAGCGTCCGGATGCGTAGAAACAGGAGCTTTCGGTAAGGAAAACTATACCTTAACCGGCTATTTCAATCTGGTCAAAGTTCTGGAAGTCACGCTGAATAACGGAAAAGATCCCCACACCGGGAAAGCCATCGGCATCCCTTCCGGCGATCCCGCAGAGTTTAGTTCCATGGATCAATTGATGGAAGCATTCCAAAAGCAGCTGAACTACTTTATCGACATCAAAATTCAGGGAAACAATATTGTGGAACAAATCTATGCCGAACACATTCCAGCTCCCTTCCTGTCCCTGCTCATCAACGACTGCATCCGGAACGGCCGGGACTACCACACCGGCGGAGCCCGGTACAATACGACTTATATTCAGGGAGTGGGCATCGGCACAATAACCGATAGTTTGGCCTCTCTGCAGTATAATGTATTTGATAAAAAGCGGATCACCATGGCGGAAATGCTGTCCGCAATGAGTCATGATTTTGACGGGCAGGAAGACCTGCGCCAGGTGCTGATCAACAAAACACCCAAATACGGCAACGATGACGATTATGCCGATACCTTCACCAAGCAGGTGTTTGAACTGTATTTCGATGCCGTCAACGGCCGCCCCAATACCAAAGGCGGCGTCCACCGGATTAATTTTCTGCCGACCACCGTTCATGTTTATTTCGGCAGTGTTATCGGAGCGACGCCCAACGGCAGAAAAGCCGGCACCCCGTTGTCAGAAGGCATTTCACCCACTCAAGGTGCGGACACCAACGGGCCTACAGCCGTGATTAAATCCGCCTCTAAAATCGACCACTTGCGGACCGGAGGCACCCTTCTCAATCAGAAATTCAATCCTCAACTGCTCGAAGATGACGAAGGCATGGACAAACTGGCTAAGCTCATCCGCAGTTACTTCAGCATGGACGGACATCATATTCAGCTCAACGCTGTTACGGCCGATACCCTGCGCAAAGCCCAGGACAATCCCGAACAATACCGGGATCTCATTGTCCGGGTCGCCGGTTACAGCGATTACTTCTGCGACTTGAGTGTTGAACTGCAGAATGAAATCATCGCGCGGACAGAACATCAGGAGCCGTAAGCAGCACCTCAAATCTCACAGCGCTCGCTCTTTATGTCATTCCCGGAGCGAAGTGGCGGTGATGCTCGCTTCGCTCGCGTTTAATGTGTTCGAAGCGTTCTGTGCGCGCTGTAAATCCAGCTAGGTCTGACCAAGCCTTTTTGTCTGCAAGTTGACAGGCTTCTCTTTTTCTCTTATAAATAAATTAGCCCGGATAATTCACGGGGCCGGGATCCGGTCCGCCTGAGGCTAGAAAAGAGATAAGGAGCCATTCATGTCAAAATTATTTAGAGTTATTTTTGTTATTTGCCTTTCTTTAGCAATCATATATCCTATCAACGGACTGTCTCAGGACGATTCTCCGCATGCAGACCTGCCGGTTTTGATCACTTCGTGCGGACAAAGCCCGGGCGCGATCATGCTGAAAGTCATATTCAATCGGCTCGGCCTGGAATCGGACCCTGCTCCCTATGAAGTGAATGCCCTGGCCAAACCCGCCGACCTGCAGGCGGCGGAAGAAGCAGGACAGCCTTTCCAATCTCTCATTATCGTCATGGGTGCCAGTTTAAAAGGGATGGGAGCCGCCGGCATTTCCATTGATGATGAATTGGAACGCATCGATGCTTTGCTTCAAGCTGCCGAAGAAAAAAATATTAAAATAATCGGGGCACACATCGAGGGCATGAAACGGCGGTCCCAGGGTGCCTCACCCGGCGACAATACGGATGAACTCAGTATTGACGCGGTCGCACCCAATTCAGATATTCTGGTGGTGAATCAATCCGGAGATGGGGATCAAAGATTTACCAATATCGCCGCCAACCATGATATCCCCATGCTGACGGTGGAAAAGAACCTGGATCTCATCCCGGTTATGAAGCAACTGTTCGGCATAGAAGAACAATGAAAATAAATGGTGCGGGACTCGGTTTTGCATGTTTTTTCAAAGTTTTAATCCTGACCCGACTAAACCTAAGAGTTAAGCCGGATGATGGAGACGGCCGTTATGCCCGACAACGCTAAAAACAGGGGGAAAAATGGCTGATTTTTTATTGGGTCTTAAGCTCACATCTTTACTGGGCGGAGTGCTTTTTATAATCTCTTTTTGGGTGCTTAAAGTTATCGTCCGGAAAGAAAAGGAGTTTATTATCCGGGGATTGAGCATTTTTCTTATTCTGCTTTTCGGCTTGATTTATCTGAACCAAAGCGATTACCGGGATATCACAGTGGGCCAAATCACCGCCGACCTGTTTCCCGAGAGAGCATATCATTTCGAATATTATATCGACCGGGGCACCAAACCTGAAGGCCGTTATGTCCGCTATGTGTTTGAACCGCCCCGGCCCCGGCTGAAATTAAAGCTGGTGCAGAATGGAAAACACCTCAACCTAAGTGATCCGAGCTCATTGAACCGGGTATTGAGATTTCTAGATCTTCCTGCTCTCGACTCGGGCGCCCCCGAGCTGGCTTCCCTGACCGGGTCCACCCTGGATGCCAACCTGTATCAATGGCCTGACTATTCCATGGGAAAGCTCATCGCAGCCCGGGGATTATGCCGGAATGAGGATACTGTGGAAACCTACCATTGTTTGCTTCAGCTCACCATCATCACACACCTGTACTGATTGACTCACTGTGCTCAAGTTATTTTAGTCTGTCTATGTCCTTCTAAGTCTTTTCATTCATATCGTTGCAAACCTCAGGATAACACCGCCGCCGTCAGATTTGAGATTTAAGATTTGAGATTTGAGATATTTTTTATTGATTTTCGATCCGCTTTGCAATAATGTAATCCCTTATTACCATGAGCATGTTCACATCAGCCCAGATTATTTTAGCGGTAATGGTGGCAGTCTATATCGTATCCAGGTTTTTTAAATTATCGACGGAATTGTCCTTATTCGCCGCATCCGTGGCTGGAGCTTTGGCCGGTGGATATGGTGTTCCGGCGCGTCATTTGGTGGAAGGGGCCTTCACCTATTACGACATCATTCTTATCTTTATAACCGCTACCCTGTTCATGAATCTTTTGAAGGAATCCGGGGGCGTAGCCTTTGTGGTCCGGGCCGTACTGACCCGGTTTTACAAACGTAAAGTCATTCTCTTTTTCATTATCACTCTGCTGCTGCTGATCCCGGGCGCTTTAACCGGAGCCGGAAGTGTTACGGTCCTTATCACTGGAGGCTTGATCGCCGTAGTGCTGCATTATATGGGCATATCCAAAACACGGACCACAGCCATTATCTTCCTGCTGGCCGGCTTGAGTGCCGCAGCCCCGCCCGTCAGCCTATGGGCTATGCTGACAGCCGCCGGGGTTAATATGCCTTATGTGGGATTTTTCCTGCCGTTACTGATTCCCTGTGTTCTGCTTTCCCTGATAACCATTTTTATAGTGGGTTGGAGAAGCAGACCGGTGGATTTGGAAAAAGCTCTACGGGAACTGCCCGAAGCTCCCGCCGGAATGAACTGGTGGAAAGTTATATTGCCTTTCCTGCTTTTTTTCATCCTGGTTTTGGCGGGAAGAATCTGGCCTTTTTCTATGCCGATTATGGGCCTGCCTATGATGTTCGTGGCCTCCGCCGCATTAACCCTGATTTTATCACCGGAAAGAATAAATGTCCTGCACATCTCCCGGGAAACCATCCGGCAGCTTCTCCCTTTGATCGGCACTTTGACCTGTGTCGGCATCCTGGTTCAGGTTATGGCTATGACCGGAGTCAGGGGGCTGATTGCCATCACCATTGTGACCCTTCCCCTGACCCTGGTGATTTTATCAATGGCGGTCGTGCTGCCGGCGTCCGAAGCGGTGCTGATGTGGGGAGCCGCTCCGGTGCTGGGCGTTCCGCTGATTCTCCTGTTTAACACCATCGGGTTGAATCCTATTGTTGCCTTGGCGGGCATGAGTGTGATCTGGCCGCTGGGAGATGCTCTCCCGCCCACAGCCATCATCGGAAGGCTGGCCAAAGAAACCGTCGGCATGCAGGAGCCTTACTCCCGTATGCTGAAACATTGCCTGATACCTGCTTTGATCATTGCCGCTGCGGGAATTTTAATGGTGCTGTTCAGCAAGCAATTGACTTTTTTGACTATGCTATAATAGACAAAAGATGAACACGTTTATCACGATTTTATACTATGTTCTCAGCGCTTATATTGCGGTGTTGATCCTCTGGAATTTGATTCGCAGCCGAAAATGGCAGGATGAAATCCTTTATGTTATTATCCTGATCCCTTTTGTTCTTCGGGTGCTGGGATTGAAATGAAAAACATTAACAGGGACATTATCCGAAAAACCGCCGTTCTGATTCCCGGTATGCTGCTTATGATTTTTGCGGGAATGAGCTTTTACCGGAGCCGGCATCTCCAGGAACCCGTCGTTTTGGGGCCGGGAGTAAGTCAGGTCAAAAAGCTGGGTGACTATTTTCCCGGTATCTCCGGAACCATTAATGATGCCCATGTCTATATTCTGGAGGGGGAAAAGCCGGGCGGCTCCGGTTTGATCATCGGCGGCACCCATCCGGAAGAACCAGCTGCCCGCCTGGCAGCCTGGCTGCTGGTGGAAAATGCGGTCCCGGAACAAGGCCGGCTGTTTGTGATCCTTTCCGCCAACCGCAGCGCCACCACTGTAACCCGCTTGGGCGGCGCCTATCCCCCTGACTATTCGATTGAGACGGAATGGGGCCGGCAAACCTTTAGAATGGGAGACCGGTGGAGCAATCCACTGGACCAATGGCCCGACCCTGAAGTCTATATCCATTACCCCAGCCGCCAGGAACTGGCCTATGTGGATATCCGCAATTTAAACCGGACCTGGCCGGGCCGGCCGGACGGCACCCTGACTGAAAAAACCTGCTACGCTACCACGGAAATGATCAAACAGGAAGGCATTGATGTTGTGATTGACCTGCACGAAGCTGAACTTCAGTACCCGGTTATCAGTACAATTGTCGCCCACCCTAAAGGACAGGATTTGGCTGCCATGGCATCCATGATAATTTCCGGAACCGAGGGATTCAATATCGGCATGGAACATTCTCCTAAAGAATTAAGGGGACTGTCCCACCGGGAAATTGGCGACCACACCCAAGCCATTTCCCTGCTGCTGGAAACACCTGAGCCGATGCTGGATGCCACTAGAGGGCGAACCGATCGGAAGCTTCTGCTGGGGGGCAGGGATGAATTTCTCATTAAGGCTTATTCTCACGGGCTTCTGTTTGAAAAAATCGATGAATCCGGCTGGCCGATTGAGAAAAGAGTCGGCCGCCACTGCTCCAGTATACTGCACATTCTGGAATTGTGGTCGGAAGACAATCCCGGGAGAGGCATTCAATGCAGCGCCGTTCCGCGTTATCAGGACATTATCGATCGTGGGGTAGGCGCCTATCTCAGGGACCCGGCTCAGACAGATTCATCCCGTTTGCGGTATGAATAAGGCCGTGTCTTGTGCCGGGGGTGATAAATCACAATCATTCCTGCGACGCAAAGCAGATAGACAATCCCTAAGACTGCAAATACCCCGGATTCTTCCTGGGCCATCTGATAAACGGCTCCCTCTCCCGGGGGAGGGAGCGGGACCGGATCCCATGGCAGACCGCTGGACTGTGCCAGGCCTCGAATATGCAGCATATGAATAACCGGCACACCGCGGGCGGCCATTTCAAACAGCATTCCCCTTTGATCCTTGGGAGGCCAGCGGGTTATATCGGCTAAACCGGCCCCCACCTCCAGAATCTGCGGACTAATGCCCAAATTGGAATAGCTTCCCCCAATATTGATAAAAGCTCGAATGGGGTTGTCCCCGGCGTGCTTGTGAAAAAGCTCCATTTTTAACTTAACATTTTTTTTCAGATCCGGTTCATATACAAAATTCAAATCCCGCCTGCGAATGTCTTTTAAAAGCAGCCGCCGGCCTTCCGGTTGTATGTCACCCCCGATATCCCGTTCCCCTCCTAAAGAGACCGCTGCCGGTTTTCGGATAATTAGGCCTGCTTCCATCAGGCAGTCCTGAATGTTCAGCCAGTGAAAATCGGGTTCGTTGCTCCCCCACTGCGAAGCTCCCAGGGAAATCTCCGTCACGAGATCCAAATCCATAGCGCCGGCTGCCGCATAAGCGGCCAGGATTAAAGCCGGAAACGATCCGGAGGCGCCTACAGCCACGGTGTCCCCCTTCTTAACCCCAGCCCGGTGCAGAAACCAGACCAAAGCGGCGGCCCAATTGGGATTGGTTGTGGTTCGTTTAGCCTCCAAATGGCCCATGGTCGTGGTAATGGGCGTCCATTCTTCCCCGATCAAGCCGGTTCGATTGATATCGAAATCCGGCTGCATCGGCGCATTTATGACTTTACGTCCGTTTTTCACGGCGGACTGTCCCAATTCCATGATTTGCGAAGCCCGGCGCATCTGCACTTCCAATCTGGTTTCGAAAAAAAAGGGAACAATCCGGCCGGATATCCAAAAAAATAAGCTGACCAAAAAAAGCCAAACCACCACCGGGTTTTTTTTGTCCGGCTTAAACCGCTGAAAGCTCAATAACACATCTTTCATACGATCCCCAGCCAATTTAAAACTCTCACCGCGAAGTAAGTCATGACGGCAACAGTCAACAAGGATGCCAGAGTCGGGAGATATCTCTGTCTTTCCAGATTGTTTGCCAGTAATCCGGGAATAACCAGGCCGACCGCCCTGACTCCAATAGGATAGGGAAAAAGCTCCGGCCAGATCAAAAACCACAGCTGGCCCCAAAATGCTCCCAGAATAACCATAAAGGCAAACCTTCGCTTTCCAAAAAGAACGAGATAACGGGAAATAAATTTATAGGAAAACAAGGCCAGAAAAGATACGATTATTGTGGCCAAAACTTTGACCGGAACATGCAGATAAAGGGCCATATAAGCCGGCACAATCAATCCTCCGGGATAAAAATCGAAGATTTCAATGTAAATCACTGCCAGCACAAGGCCGATAAAAAAAGTTTCATAAATCATATTGATTTCCTATACGATCCCAATGCTCCACCAGAGAGGCGCCCGCCTGACCGATATTTCCCATGCCGACGATCACAGCCGGATCTTCTTCCAGCGAGTTCATTTTTTCCATGATTTTCCGGCCTTCCCGTGTCTGAATAACAAACAGGTTCTCTCCACCAAAATCCGGGAGCAATGATCTTTTGAGAAATTCGCCGTGATCCCCTAAAAAAATCATCCTGCGGAATTCAGGGAACAGCTTTTGGCGAATGGCTTTTTGCCATTGCAGCGTCCTTGAACCGCGGTCTTTGCGCAAGTTGAGCAGTCCGATCCATTTCCTCTCTCCCAGCGGAGCATTTTTACGCAGAACATCCATAATCTTCCGGGTTGATTCCGGGTCATTGGCGGCAAATGCATTCACCAAAAACCTTGTCCTTTTCGGCAAGCTCAGATCAAGCCGCCACACCCGGAAACGGCCTGGGTCGGGAGGCACTTTCTGCATGGCCGCATAGGCAACATCCCTTTCTATTCCCAGAAAATCGGAGACTTTAAGCGCCAGCCGGATATTCTGCATAAATTCATACCCCGGGATTTCTTCACGAATAAGTTTTTCCTCCCTCGCTTCGCTTTCCACCGATACCAGCCGGGAATCAAGCCTTGCGATTCTTTCCTCAAAAACCGGAAACATCTCTATTTCCGGGACAAAAACAGTGCTGTTTTTTGGAATAGCCTCGGCAAATGACCGGGCGATCTCATTCCGGGTGGTTCCGCATTGATCCAGATGGTCCAGCCTTACATTGGTGATAACGAGCACATGCGGTTTAATCATCTGCAAAGATTCCGCGGCCAAAGTTTCCGGGCCGATGCTCATTAACTCCGTCACTAAAACCTGCACCGACTTATCCGCCGCCAGCTGAAGCATATCTTTTTGCTCTAAAATACTGGTCCGCCCTTTGCGTTTAACCCGGGTTTCCCTGCCGGTTTCGTCAATAATCAGCGGTTCGGATCCGGTGGTTTTCGCCATTACCCGCATTCCGGCTTCCCTCATGATGGCATACAGCATACGGACGACTCCGGATTTCCCCCGTGTTCCGGTAACGGCAATGCGGAAAGGCAGCACCCTTGACTTGTGTACCAGTGATAATTTCTCCAGCCTGATCCAAATGACCATACCGGCCAAAATAAAAAAGACAATGATTAATTCCTGAATATTGATCTCCCGTAATATGAAGTGCCGGAATTATTCCAGGGCTTCCCGAACTTGATTTAAAACCCGGAAAAACGTCTGAGTAAACATTCCCCCCAAGTCCCGGCGGTCATAATCCGCCTTAATGAAGTAGGGAATGACATCGATGACGCTGTCCGCGCCGGCGTCTTTCCATAAGCATTCCTGATTGACCAGCATGATATGGTCAGTCCCGACCGCTTCTTTGACAGCATCCAGCATAGCGAAATCTTGCTCCGGAGTCCTGTCCGGCAATAAGACAAAACCCAGCGCGGAGCTGGTTTTTTCGATCAGATCCATGACCTCTTTGGCCATTATTTCACCTGAAAGAATGACCACCGGGTACTCCGCCGCCTCCAGCAGCAGCCGGGCTCGAGCGGAATTCAATCCCGAGAACAGCATCAATAGGCCGCTTTTATTCACGGCCCCAAACAGTTCCCGGCCGGAAGCAGACCAGGCATCGCCTTTAAAGAAAACGGACAGATCCTCTAAGAGGACAAAATAAAGCCCCTGCCGGGCCAAAACCCGTCCCCAGTCCGGATTGTCCCGCAGAACGGACAGCTCGTCCAAACCCGGCATAACCGTGGTTTTACCTTGCCTGACAGCCTGGCTTAATTCCCGGTAACCTTGGAAAAGCCGCAGCCCTTCAGCCGCTTGAAACCGCTGCTCCAGTGTCAGCAGCTTATCCACCAATGATACCAGACGTTGGTTCCCGGAAAGGCCTTCTTCCGGAGACACGGTCGACAGCTGCAGGTCCACATAGTGATCCTTAACCTCACTCCGGTCTTCCAGCATCCGGTCCAATTGATTGAGCTTATAGTTCACAGCGTCGATATATTTCAGATAGAACCATTCTTGTCTCCGGGGCTCGATCAGGTCACCCGGTTCATCTGCAAGGATATTCACGGCCGTTAAAACAAAATCCCCAACCCGCTTCAGCAATTCCGGCTGCACCAGGTCGGTGTCATCCCGGGGATGATGATATTTAAAATGATGGCCTTCCGTCATAATGGCATAAGCGGGGACCCCCTTCATCAGAAAAGGGGTGTGGTCCGATCCGCCGGGGCCGCCGCGCTGCGGCTTCACATAACCGGCCATATCTTCCGGCAGGCGGTCTTTGAGAATATTCCAAATTTCAGGACCATAATATTTTCCCCTGAATGGAACCATTCCATTGCCGTGCGCCACCATATCCAGATTGATATAAGTCACCGTGCTCTCAATCGGATAGGCAGGATGATCAGCATAGTAATAGGAACCCAATAACCCCTGTTCCTCTCCCGCCCACAGGGCGAAAATCACGGTACGCCGGGGGTCATCCGGACTTTGCTTCATCACCCGGGCAATCTCCATAACCACTGCGGTTCCGGAAGCATTGTCATTGGCCCCATTGTAAATATCCCCGGTTGCTCCGATTCCCATATGATCCATATGGGCGCCAATGACAACACTCTCCTTTCGGAGATTTTTATCCGTACCGGTTATTTTTGCTAAAACGTTCCGGGTTTTCCTTTCCGGATCAAAAACAGCATTGACCGATACAAATGCGTCGACTCCCGTCGCAAACGACTGCGGTTTCCCTTCCCGGTTAATTTGGTCCAGCAAATAACCCCGTTCTGTTTTCAGATTCTTGAAAATATAATCCATGGTCCGGTCATCCACAGAAAGCATCACAAAGTCGGGATCATAAATCTCTTTGTCCACCCGCAAACGAAAATACCGGCTGGAGTCACCGGGCGGCTGAAAGCCGATAATGCCGACGGCCCCATGATCACGGGCCGCTTTAATGCGCTGATTCATATCCGCTTCTTCATCCAGTTTATCCTGAAATTTCCGGGGCACCCCGGTCGTCATCAGCACCAGTTTTCCGCGTACATCCACATTTTCATATTCGTCATAGCCCTTTTCCGGGGCATGAATGCCGTAGCCGGCAAACACGATCTCCGCCGTAAAATGGCCTGATCCGGAATATCTTTGCACCCGCCATCCTTCTCCATAAACAAAATCCCGATCGGCTTGCGGGGTTTTGACGCGAAAAACCACACCTTCGGCTATATTCCGGTGTTCAATGGTGAAATTCTGGAAATATGTCCCGCCGTCTCCGGCCGGCTCCAATCCCCATTCTTTAAATTTTCCGGCGATGTATTCCTCGCCCATCACTCCCCCGGACTGGCCGCTCTTCCGGCCCAGCATGGCATCCGCCGCCAGGTCCTTGATGTATTGCCAGGCTGCTTGCTCGTCAAAAGACCGGGCATCATCTTGGGCAGCCGTGACCGGCACAGCCAGGAGACAAAGTATTAAAATCAATCCGATTATTTGACTGTTTCTCACATGTCCTCCTTAATTTGACTTGGCATCCTGAGGCCTGAGAAGCAGACGCTGAGCTGAACTGCCTGGAATGACAAAAGAATCAGCTCCGCAGGCCCCAGGACGAATTGTTATTATAACCAAAAAAAACGCAAAAGATAAATTCAGAGTGCGGATGCAAATCACCAGCGCCATAGATAAGACGCTTTGAAAAAGAGTCCCCTTCTAATTTCATGGTATCGCGGCGGAGCGGCATGCGGGTCCGGCTGACGCGATATTGAAGATTTAGCCTTCCGAGCGCAGGGTTTGAGGGGACCCGGCACAGCCGGGGGCCGAGCATGTCTGACCCACGGACGGGGGGAGTTGCGCAGGCACCGAAAACTCAAGCGAGGAACGGCGTTAAAAATCTGAACGGGAGCGGGGGCCGGACCCGATGCCGCGGAGGCGGAAACGGTTCACTCCACGAAGCAATCTAAGATCCCCACGGCCGCTGACGCGCCCTGGGGATGACATGCGTATGCTGACGCGGGCCTCAGGATGACA
>CAYRTV010000038.1:0-12542 GCA_964427225.1 uncultured Eubacteriales bacterium | reverse complement strand
ACAGCCTAGTGTCATCCTGAGCGAAGCGAAGGATCTCAATCTGCTTCATCTGAATAAGAGGAACCGATCCTTTAGACGATACACCTTGAGATTCTTCGGACTGCTGTGGCAGTCCTCAGAATGACAAAAGGGCAGCCGGCCCCGAATGCCGCGGAGGCATTGAATCATCCCGCTCGTGTTCTTTGGGTCTTTTTGCGTTTTGCGGATTTCAGAAGGAAAGACGGAGACTGAACCGATATGTCCGGGTGCCGGTGGCATCAAAGATATCCCCCGTATTGCCGTAAGGCTGGAAAGCCGGATTGTCCGGATCGCTGTAATCTAAAAACCCGCCGGCATTTGATTCCACATGCAGCCGGCTTTGACCCAGCACATTGGAGATATCGAGATATCCTCCCACCGCCAGATTACCGGAAATTTTAAATGATTTCTCCAGCCGGAAATCCAGTACCGAAAAGGAAGGCGTCCGGCGTGATCCTCTTTTCTCCGTGGCGACCGTATAAACCGCACCCGGATCCAGAAATCTTTCATCTTCCGGAATGGTTATGGTTAAGGAGCGGTTCCATGGCATCCCGGAACGGTACTGATAAAAAGCGCTGGCGATAAAATCATACGGCAGAATAACGGAACCCATGACCTTGATATTAAGGGGACGGTCATATTCGAGACGGCCGTCAGAAAAAAGAGTCTGATTGGGAGTATTGAAGGCATTGGAAAATCCGAATGGGCCGTTGACTCCTCCATCGACGTTGCCCCAGGCCCGGCTCCAGACCAGAGAAGCCAGCAGCTGCCAGTTGTGAGACATGCGTTTATTTAGCACCAATTCCACTGCTGTATATTTGCGGAAGGCATCCTCAATATTCATGAAATACCAATTGCGGCCGCCGGGAGAATCGGCGGTTTCAGCAAAGACGACAGCGGTTGCATCATCGCCGGTTCCAAATTCGCCGTCTTCACCCGGTTCAGGAAATGTAAGTTCTTCCCAATACGGGCTGTCGGCCTGGAATCCTTTCCAGGCTTCTTCCTGTCCTAAGCCATAGTTATTGACATCTTCCAGCAGATTCTTCTGGTGTTTGTACATAAAGGATAGCCCTATGTTGAAATTTCTGAAAAGTTCGTGTTCTATTCCGGCCGAGAATTCATCCGTATGCGGGGCATAGGTATCCAGATCGAGATTGTCTTCCAAAGTGAAGCTTTCCGGATCATCCGCAGCATCAATAAGTTCAAAGCGGTCCTCATCATCGGGGATTTCATCTCCATTATCATCGAACCAGTACCATGAGCTGATTTGGGGACGAAACGGATTGACCTGGCTGAGGTAGCCTAGATGCATATACTCATGGTATCTGGCAAAATTACCTTTAAGGACCGTGCGGCCGTTGCCGAAAACATCCAAAGCCAAACCCAGCCGGGGCGACAAGTTGAACCAGGTTAGCGCGGTGCGGCTGTTGACTTTATAATAATCGTATTGTGCGCCTAAGCCGGGAAGCACCTCGAAGATTTCGTATAAGTCAAATGATTGGCCGTGGAATTGATCTGGATGAAAGCCGCTGCTGAAGTTCAGCCTCAGTCCCAAATTAAAGGTAATTCGGCCGGCGAAGGTAATACTATCCTCAATAAATGCGCCGACTGCGTTCTTTTCATTCTTTTGAATTGTGCTTTTACTGAATTGTCCGGCCGTATATGCAAACAGTTTCGTCCGAGCTGGTTCGGTATCGGTCGGATAAGCGTATGTGCTTCCCTGATAATAATGGACCATAAATGGATTTGTCCGCCAAAAGTCCCAGGTATTAGATACCCATTCATAGTCAGCTCCGATTTTGATTTGATGGCGGCCGCCTATAAAATTGTCCAGAAACAAAGATAGATATATGGCCGGATTGAGCCGCTGCCGGCGATAGATCTGCTCAAATTCAGCGTTATTATGATAAATTTGAAAGTAACGGTCGTAGATGCGGGGTTCATTGGGCAGAGAAGAGTTTGTGTAAGAAAGAGGGATATTGCGGTATGTGTATGCCACTCTTCCGCTGAGAAAAAAGTTTTGCGACTGCATCCATTCCCCGTTAACTCCAAAGGATTGGTTGATTTCGCCATTCCAGCGGCTCTGAGCGGAAAGATCTGCATTATGCTGGAGGGCGGGGATATAATAATCTTCGGTTATAGATGCCAGGTTATACGTGATGCTTCCCCGGGCATAAGATACGGGGCGCATGGTGAGCTTTCCAAATACCGTAAACTGGTTATGCGGCGCCGTCTCTCCCGTAAACACATTTTCTCCTGCCGCCTGGGTGGCATCCCAGGTTACATGATTAAAATTTTGTTCCCAAGTCAGATAACGGGTGTTCACAAATAACCAAGCCAGATCCTGCAAAACCGGAAAACCGATATTGAAAGCAAGATCAAGCCGATTCAATATATCGGATGGCCGCTCCAAGCCGGCGGCTTTCAATTCATCGTCATCAAGTAAAACCTGCTGCAGCTGTTCATCCTGGTATTCCGCCAGCAGGCTTCCTTCTACTGAATTACCGCCGCCGCGGGCCCGGATATTGATGTAGCCTCCACCGGCAGTTCCCATCGCGGGGGGGAGGCCTGCTTCCCCGAATTCAATTTCTTCAAACACATCCGGGCTGACCGGTGTCATCGGGTGCATATCCAAGGGGTCATTTAAAACTATACCGTCTACCGAATACATTACATCCGCCGCTGAATTACCTGCAAAAAGGACCTGCCCACGGTACAAAGGGCCGGAAGCGACAGATGCAGGGGCAGCGGTCAGAATATCCTGTAAATCACGGGAAAACGGAATATGCTTCAAAAAATTCCGGTTCAGAGGAAACGAAGTTTTGCTGCTGTTGGTGTCTGTGCGGAAGGGCGGATCGGAGACAACCGTTTCTGGTTCCAGGCCGGATGGCTGCAACGTTACTTCCAGATGCAAATGATTTCCCATATTGATGGAAACACCGGGATAGATCAGGGTGGTGTATTCCGGTTTTTCAACTCTTACCGTATAATCCTCTCCCGGGGGTATGGCAGGAAAATAAAAGGCACCGCTTGTATCCGTGACATAAATCTTTATGCCCTGCAGGGCCGGGCCTTTGACCATGATGGTTGCGTCGGTCATCGGGCGCCCTTCTGTATCCAGAACTTTCCCGGATAAAGAGCCGGTCAGGGCCGGCTGAGTGAATGATAAAGCGGCCAGGCTTGAAAAAATCAGCACTGCGGTCATAAAATGAGTTGTAATCTTTTTCAATGTGAACTCCTTATCAGCGTGTAAATGATCCAGGTGAATCTTTTACATAGTTTATTGAGTAAGCCGGAATAAATCAACTGTTCCCGGTTTAGGACGCTCCCTAAGTAACTGCAAACCTTTTATCTGCAACTAAGGTTGCAAAAAAGTGAGGAATTCTGTTTGCAGCGGTTTAATTTTTTTCGTTGTCTTTGCCGGGGTTTTTGACATATTTCTCGAACCAGTCAGTCCAGCGTTTCCATAAGTCATAATAAGTTTCGATGCAGCGGGGTCCGTGAGATTCAAAGGGGTATATATACAGTACGGCTGTTTTACCCAAACCTGTCAGAGCGTGCATCATACGTTCGGACTGGATTAGAAAGGTTCCGGTATTGTCGTCCTGAGCTCCATGGTACATCAAAAGGGGGGTTTCCAAACGATCTGCTTCAAAGAAAGGCGACATTTCGATGTAAATGTCCTGAGCTTCCCAAAGCAGCCTGCGTTCCCTTTGGAAAGTCTGGGGTGTTAAGGTCCGGTTGTAGGCACCGTCGCCGGCGATACCGGCTTTGAAGAAAGGGGTATGGGCCAAAATATTGGCGGTGGCAAAAGCTCCGTAACTATGGCCGCCGTGCCCGAGCCTGTCTGCGTCGATATATCCCATTTGATCGACCTTGCGTATGGCCGCGTACATGGAGTCTACCAGGTGAGCGATATAGTGATTGTTATAAGTGTTTCCTTTTCCAATAATCGGGATATCCGGTTCTACTACCGCATATCCCTGTGAAAGCCAGATTTCAGAGGCATTCCTGTAATTAAGATGCTGAAAAGCATTCTGGTTATAACTCTGCCAGGCGCTTTTCTCATATTCTTTAAAAGATTGGTATTCCCGGGGATATGTCCAAAAGACAGCCGGCAATTCGGCTCCGGATTCCGTTCCGGCGGGAAGGATGAGTCTTCCATAGGCTGTCAGTCCATCCCGGCGCTTGTATTTAAAAAAGATTCTCTCCGCTTCAGCAAATTCCGGAAAAGGATTTGTGTTTGAAGTCAGTTGCGAGACGGTCCCGTCAGCAGTCCATAAAAAGGAGTTGGGAAAGACAGACAATGATTCACGGCTGACAATCATCCGGTTCAAATCGCTGTCTAAGAAAACCAGAGGCTTTTCGAACATGTTTTCACTGCTTTGGAATATTCTTCCCTTGCGTCTGCTTTCAATGTTCATCCGGTCGATAAAGGGGCGGGGCTTAAAATCTTTATTATATCCGGCACCCTGGAAATAGACCGATTTGCCGTTGCTGGAAAGCATTGCGAATCGGGTGCCGTTTCCAGTATATTGCGTAATGATGTCTCCCGGCAGTTCCAATGGATTGTCCGGATCGATATCTTTCAGCAGCGTTATTGTCTTGGCGCTCTTGCCGCTCAAATCGAATGCCAGGATTTCTTGTTTTCCTTCTTTTCTGCGTTCGGCAAACGCATAGCGTCCATTAGCTGAAAATGAGACATTGTTCAGGGTTTCTTCGCTCTCCACCACAATTTCAGCATTCCCCAAATCAAAAGGAGGAGCCAGGGTCATCAAGCGGTCTTTGCGTTTTTCTTTTTCCGGATCGTTTTCATTCTTCTCCGAATCGTCTTCTTCTTGCTTTTCTTCTTTCCAGAGGAAATAAAGGCCTTTCCCGTCCGGATGCCAGGCAACATCCCGCGGAAGGTCTTCTTCCGGGCCTCCATTACGGCTCATACCTTCCTGCAGCGGAATTTTCCGAATAGTGGACAGGGTATTTCCATCCATATCCATTACCAACAATTCCCGGGGAAAACTGCGGTAGCTGACAATATAGGAAAAAGGCCGGGTGACTTTTTCCGCTAAAATATAAAGTCCGTCAGGACTGATGGAAATATCCTCATACATGGCGGGTTCCCCGATCATTTTGATTTCCTGTCCCGGAGCCAGCACCGCCAGTTGGGAGGTCGTATAGTATTCAAAAAGATCTTTTTCGTAAGGCGTTCTCAGCAGAAAGGGATAGGTCGGCGTTTGAGCCGCTTTTTCGCGGGTATGGCGAATGATGGGGCTTTCCGGAATGGACGCCTGGTCCGGCTCGGGCCCTCTTCCCGGAGGGACCAGTAAAGTGACCACGGTCCCGCTTTGGGTCCACTGCAGCATATTGGAAGCATTGGCTCCTCTTCTCCACCAGCTGCGGACCCCGCTTAATGTGGCCATGACTTTGGCCCGGCTTAAGGGCTGGGTTTTGCCGGTTTCCACATCGGCTGTCCAGACTTCTGACCCGTCGGAAAGATGAGCCAGGAAAGCAATCTGGGTTCCGTCCGGGGACCAGGTCATATCGCTGACAATTATATCTTCGGGAAGCTTGATCTCCCAGCTGGTTTTCTTTTCCAGCGAATAGATTTTCAGATCCCCGGTTCCATGGGTGGACAGATTCCATTCCCGGTTAACGTCGGGATTAAGTTCCAGCATTCCCAACCGGTACGTTTTTTGTGACATAAGAGTCAGGTTCGAGAAATAGCGGTCGACCTGGATTAAAAAGTGAGTACCGTCCGGACTAAGGTTGTCAAGCATATCATAATGCCGGTCCCGGGTGAGAATATCCTGAATAAATTCTGCCGGTTTTAGGTAAGATTCCCGATAGATGCTGTTTTGATTATCCGGTGCCGCACCCATGCTGATTGCAGCAACGCAAATGAATAATGCGGCAGGCAAAGCTTTTTTTAAAATAGAAGTCAATTGCATATGATTTCTCCCTTGTATCATTTTTTTCCAATATCTTTTTGTTTGTCAATCATTTTCATCCGGTATGCCGCTCATTTTATTAAAAATTTGCCTGTCTTTAAAGTAAAACATTTAGGGTTCCCCTTTCATTCCAAAAACGCTGCGGTGTTAATCTTCGACTAACCTTGCATGAAAAGCCGGATAGCCGCTCCGCTTTAGATTAAGCGGGAGATGTTCACTCACAATGTTTAAGCCATTCACAGGCCGGATTGCTGCGAGTGAGCTCTGGTGTTCCGAAAGGCGAAGCGGCGTTCGGGTCAGGCTGACGCGAAGCTGAATGAATATCCAGGCTAGCGGATTTTGAAGAACTTGACCGCCAAAAAAAGAAAAACCAGGCTGAAAAGAGCTAAGGCGCCGATATGAGGCAGCACTTCCCGGAAGCCGTACCCGAAAAAAATCAGCTTGTGCATAGCGTCCATTGTCCATCCGGTGGGAAAGATATAGGCGGTGTAGCGTAGCCCTTGCGGGACCAGTTCCAAGGGCCACCAGCATCCGCCTAAGGCGGCCATGAGGTTAGCTGTCAAAATATTCAGAAGAACCAAAATTTCTTCTTTGCGGATTATACTGCCGTAGAGAATACTGAGGCCGGCAATGGTTGCCGAGAAAAAAAAGGAAATGAAAATCAATGCCGGCAAAGATTCGCCCAAATAAATGCCGAATAACAGCTTGCCGGCTACGAACATCAGTATGATCTGCAGCATGCCGATCAAGAGCCGGGTAAGCCATTTGCCGCCGATAAGGGAGGTTAATGTGGCGGGAGTCAGAATAATCCTTTCCAGTTGCCCCTGCCGGCGCTCCTCAAGGAGATTAATCCCGCCGTACATCAATACGGTGAACAGGAGAAACATAATAGTGACAGCGGGAATGGAATGATTAAATCCCGATGGAATGATTCTGAGCCGGCCGGCTTGTTCGACTTTAAGTGAAATGATTTGCTCCAGTTTTGTTTCGGAAAAACGTTCTTTTAAAATGTCCATATCATCCGGAGCCAGACTGACCAAACGCGTTAGGACTTTGATCACACTCCGCAGAATATGGGCGTAGGCCGCCTGCCCGGCTTCCATGCTGCTTTCGGGGATTTTCTCTAGGATCAATTCCACCTGTTCGCCCTGCATGATTTTTTCCGTGAATTTTTCCGGTATGATCAGGATGCGGGTTTCAATCTCTTGCTTGTTTTCTAAAAGATTGACTGTGTATTTGTCCTCTTCCAGCTCAGCAAGAAGGGCTTCGGAAAGAATGCCTTGATCCTGATTCAGAATATTGATTTCCGCTTTGACGTCAGCGGGAGAGCCTGTGCGGAAGGCCATGCCGAAGAGGAAGGCGAACAAAAGGGGAAACAAAAGAAGCCAGAAGAAAAACATCTTGTCTTTGAATGCGATTTTTAAATCCGTCCAGGCAATCGTCCAGAATGTCATCGGTACAATCCCTTCTTAAGTTTTTCTCTCAAGATGTAAGAACTTGCTGCAGCCAGAATAACACCCGTGATAAGCATACCAATTATGATCGGCCAGACCTCTCCAGGCGAGCCGGCAATGTTTTTATGAAAGGCTTCTAATCCCCAATAATTGACGCTGAAGCGGGAGATTTTTTGGACAAAAGGAGGGAAATTTTGGATGGGTGTAAAACTGCCACCCAATAAGGCCATCACAACAATAATAGAGGACATAAAGGCGCCGGCCTGGCGCTCTGTTCGAATAAATGTATAAAGAAAGGCAATAAAGCCGGATATCAGAATATTCAGACAGAGGATGATTAAAATCAGTAAGCCCGGCTGTCCCCAATGGATGGAAAAAATCAAGGCTCCTAATCCTACCAGGAAAAAGGTGCATATGATGCCGATTCCAATAGACGTTGCGATTTTACTCCAAACAAACTCACTGATTCTCATGGGCGAAACGGACATTCTCAGCAGGGTTCCTTTTTCTTTTTCCCGTAGCAGGTCCTCAAATACGATATTACAGATGAATAATAAAAACATGATGGAAATAGCCGGAAGGATATAACTGTGAATGGAAAATCCGGAAGATTGGTTTTCGTCAGTGTCATCTCTGGTTGTTTGCTTCAAGGAGATAACCGGAGGGAAAATATATTTTTCAATCCCTTCCATACGTTCTTTCATCTGTATAGAAATGGAGGAAATGACCTGGTCGGGAATATTCTCGTTCATCTCGGCGAATCGCCGGATTTGATCCAATTCATCGGAAAAAACCTGCAATAGGCCGGAAAAAATCAAAGCGGTTGTGCTGCTGATTTCCTCCGCCACTTGGGGAAGGAATTCCTCAGATGGATTTTTAATCAATGTGATTTCTGTTTCTTCTCCGCTCCAGACGGCATCGCCGAATCCGTCCGGAATGATGATCAAAGCTGATGCCTTTCCCTGATCGAGACTATGTCTGGCTTTTTCTTCAGAAGCAGCTGCCTCGAGGCTGAGCATTTCTTTTAATTCACCCTGCGTAAATGCGCCCAGATAAAGCCGGGACAATAGGCTGTCGTCATTATCCACAGCCAGGACTTTGATGGAGGGCAGGACCTCCTCTCCGGAGGTGCCGAAGATGAATCCAAAAAGAAAAGTGAAAAGCAGCGGAATCATCAGGAATCCGATGATAACCACCGGATTCTTCCATTTTCGCTTAAAATCCTTAAAGGTTAGAAGCCAGATGCGTCTCATTCCCGCAGTTCCTTTCCGGTCAATTTAAGGAAAACGCTTTCAAGATTAGGCTGTTTGAGTGAAATATCATCAACTTTCAAACCTGAATTAAAAAAACGCTCCATCAATCCTGGAATTTTTTGTGAAGCCTCCAAGGAGACCGCCAGGTAATCCTGCTTGAGGGTGATGACATCGATACCTTTTTCTTCAGAAATGATTTGCCGGCCTGCCTCTGGAGAAAATTGGCCCTGGATGACGGCGATATCTTTTTCTCCCACGATTTTGATTAGTTCCGGCAAGGTCCCCGCGGCCAATATTTTACCTTTATCAATTATGGCGATCCGGTCGCACAGATCTTCGGCCTCGGCAAGGTTATGGGTGGTGTATATCACGGTCATACCTTCCCGTGCGGCATCCCGGATGAGATTCAAAATATTTATTTTTGTCTGCACATCGATACCAATGGTTGGCTCATCCAGTAAAAGAAGACGGGGCTTGTGAATCAGCCCGAGAATGAGATTGATCCGCCGCTTCATTCCGCCGGAATAGTTTTTCAAGGTGTCATCTTCCCGGCCGGTCAAGCCGGCTTTATCCAAGTAGTCCTGAAGACGATTGTCCAGTTCCTGTCCGGATATGCCCTGAAGGCGGCCCCAGAAACGCAGGTTCTCCCGGGCTGTGAGTTCCTCATAAAAAGCCATATCCTGAGGGACCACACCCATTATCCTGCGGACTTGCCGCGGAGAACGGCGAATGTCCATGGAGTCAACCAGGATTTTACCTGAATCCGGTGTCAGCAGACCCGCAATCATAGAAATAATGGTGGTTTTCCCTGCTCCATTAGGTCCGAGAAGTCCGAAAATCTTCCCCTCGCCCACTTCGAGTGAGACGTCATTGACGGCATGAATATCTCCGAAAGATTTAGATAAGTGTGAAATCTCGAGCATGCACCTGCTCCTTTTTCTCCTGGATTTGAGAAATTCTATCACGCTAGTTCGCAAATGGCAATGCGGTTTTTTTACCCTTCAGGCGGGCCGAATCTCACCGCATTTTCCGGTTTGCAGCTCGTCGTAGTGAAGTACCACGACTTCCTCGCCGCAAACCGAAATCTGCGGCAATCTCGGCCCGTGAATAATCCAGGTTAGATAACCAAGAACGAGATGATTTTCAATAGGATATACTACAATACTATTTTGCCGGACGGTGTTTATTCTGATGACGATTCTTTTGCTGCTTACCGTTCTATCGGGCACTACAGCAGCGGCTGATGATATTAAAGTTCCGGAACGCGGATTTATCAGTTCCAAACCGGGCGAAACATGGGAACAAGGGCTGATCGCCGCCAACGGGACACTTGGGGCCAGTGTCTTAGGCCGGTGCTGAAACGCGGGGAATTGAGCTGGCAGCCGACAGGGAAATGACGCTGGAATTCAAACGTTAAATTTTCCCCGAGCAGCCCGGCTGACAGCTTTCAGATTAGCGGTTCGCAATCCGAACTGTTATTCCATCTCCATTCCTCTGTAATAGATGCCGTTAAACAGGAATTTAAAGGTTCCGTGCGGCTGGGCGCGAAAGGTGATTTCCGGACCGAACATCACCAGTCGGCCTCTTCCCACTTCAGCTGCGCATACTCCGGTGGCTCCTTCCAGAAATTGCGGGCCCATGGCCCATCCGCTGCGGAGCGGGTCCGGGGTGTCAAACCAGGCCACCGCACTTACCCGGTTTTGTGATTCCGGCAGCAGGCGGAAAACCGGGCTGCGGTTAAAATATACGTTTACGTACTCCGGCATACCGAAACCCAGGGGGTGCGAGTTATTCACTTTCATTTCAAGAACAGAACCTGGAATGAAAAACTTGGTCATGGGATAAGGTTCTATGTCTCCATCCGCGGATTTTTCTCCCAGAGCGTTTTCCAGTGGCAGGCCGAGATGATAGGCCAGGTCAGTTGAACTGCCGATGGTGAGAATGGTCCCCCCGGCTTCCATAAAGAGTTGCAATTGAGGAATGGTGGTCTCGGCCGTAATTCGCCCGAGACGTTTCCGGTACTCCTCGGGAATTCCCTCCGGCTCAATCGGAGCATAGCGGCGGTAGCGGGATTCATCCTCGTTTATCCCGGGAATGGCCCGGTCAACAAAAATCAAAACGTCAAAATCTTCTTTTAATCCGCCGGCGTCAATCCGCGGGGGATAGACCACTTCAAAATCAAATTCAAACTGCTCCAGCAGCCACCGGACCCATCCGGAAGCCATGGAACCGCCGTATTGGTCCCACAATCCTACCCGGACGGCATGAATATTCATCATGGCTGGAGGGGTGTTAAAATTGACTCCCTCGAAAACCAGCCCTTTTTCGCCGGCCGCAGACCTGATGATATCCAGAGTGTTGCCGGAGACCGGAATATAAATGGTTCCTGGAGGATAGGAGATTCCATTATGTTCAATGTCCCGGACGGTCCGGAAAACAGGGTTGCCGTTTTTCAGCAACCGGTTGATTGCGATGACAGCGTCATTCAACTTCGGAGTGAGCAAAAATCCTTCCGCATCGGGCTGAATGATTTTTCCCGCGGGCGGAGCTATGACTCCGGATATTTCTTCGAAGGGCCCGTCAAATCCATCCAAAATACGGTCGAATTCAACCCCCATTTGAAAGGCAAGGGTATACCCGGCACTATCATAAGGAGGCCGGGGAGGTCCACCCGGGTATTGGATATCGTCGGGATAAAACTGAGGTTCAAACATATCCATTATATGGGGCCGGAAAGCCTGATTGCATTTGACTATCAGAGAACCCGCGGGATAGAATTTTCCGGCAGTTTCAAAATCCTCAATCGCCCGGTGCACCTTTACACCGTTTTTAATGAGAGTGTTGGCGAATTTAACCGCGGTAAGAAAATCGGGCTGGTCGGCGGAAAGGATAAATCCTCGGGGATCACGATGATCTGGATCATGAAGAACCTTCTCATAGTACTCAGATGGATAGCCCCGGGAACGTCCGGAGCCTTCCATTTCGGCCTCATCTTTTTTTATAGCCTGCTGTACCGCTTCAATCCGGCGGGGATTGAGGGTCCAATGATCCCGGCTGCCCCGTTCAATTGAATTTTTCGCCATGCGGAAAATATTAAAGAGAAAATCTTCTTTGCGTTTAGCGGCCAGATCCAAAATTGCCCGGTCTGCGGTGATGGAGTATTCGATGGACTGCCGCATATGCCACTTCTGAGGAGCAATGGGAAAGGGATAATCGCTGTCCGGGAGCAGCTTTTCCGGAATAAAGGGGATTTCGATCGGAGTGGGATTACCGATCATTTCGGTTAGAATTCCGATCATATTATGAAAATAGGGTGTGCAGCGCAGACAGCCGTTCCACCAGGTCTGGTACCAGGCCCCTTCGCGCATGGTGGCTCCCGGTTTGCCTTCGGCCGCAAACCGGGCATGCATGGCGTTGCCGACGGTTGTGATGCTGGTTACCAGCAGCGGATCATAATTATAACTGTGCGGATCACGGAACGGCGGAGCAAACAAAACACAGCCTGCCGGGCCGGTTTGATGATGATTGTATACAATTTGAGGGAACCATTGCCGGTATAAGACCCGGTTGATGGCTTCGGTTTCTTTCTGCGTCACCATATAAAAATCCCGGTTATTGTCGTGACCGACGTATTTCTGATAGAGCCGGGGGAGATTTCTGGTGGACCGCTCTTCCGGTTCGGGAGTGCGCATATACCAACTTCCCACCAGTTCCATCCCGTCCGGATTGGTGATAAGGGTCAGCAGAATCACATTATCCAAAATACGCAGGGTTTCCCGGTCACTGCGGCTGACCATTTGGTACGCCAGTTCAAGTACATGCTGGGCTCCTACGACTTCGGTTGCGTGCAGGCCGCCGTCTATCCAAATCAC
>CAYRTV010000037.1:11320-12693 GCA_964427225.1 uncultured Eubacteriales bacterium | reverse complement strand
GAAATCGCCCGTTGCCATCCTCACTCCCTCGGCCCGCTCCATTAATGCATAATCAATGGAAAGGGCCGGCATGGATTCAAATATACGGCGCAGCCGGTCTGGGTCATGATGTTCCTGTAAAATATTTTTCCAGAATGGCATCCAGTCTGGAGCGTAACTCTTGATCTTTTCGGCAAATGTATCCGCCCTCCAAATGAACATACCGGAGTTCCAATAGTAGGTACTCTCAGCGAGAAAGGCTTCAGCTTGCGAACGAGGGGGTTTTTCTTTGAATTCCCGCACGGAATAGAAGGATTCATTTTCTATCCGGACCGCTTGCTTCCGGTCAAAGCGAATATATCCGTAACCGGTAGCAGGATAGGAGGGGGGAATCCCGAAGGTGATCAGGTCTCCAAGCTGGGCGGCAGCCGCAGCTGCGGCAAGTTTTTCACGGAAGATCTTTGGTTTGCGTATCAAATGATCCGCCGGCAGTACTGAAATAACGGCGGAGGGATCGCGTTGAAAAATGATTGCGGAGGCCAGCAGCAGGCAAGGCGCTGTATTTTTTCCTATCGGTTCAACTAAAACATTTTCAGTGGGAAGCTCCGGAAAAATTCGCTTAATGACTTGAGAATGGTCCCGGTTGGCGATCGTGATAATATTGGATAAAGGAATGAGAGGCTGAATCCGCAGAATAGTTTCTTCCAGCATAGTACGTTCGCTGATGATGGGCAAAAATTGCTTGGGCTGCCGGGTTCGGCTCAAGGGCCAAAAACGGGTCCCGACTCCGCCGGCCATGATGACAGCATATTTATTCATAATATCCTCTTTTATAGTTATTCATTGCAGGGCTGATTCCCGGGTAAAGAATAAAATCACCAGGGCAGCAGCCAGGCAATAATAGGCAAAAAGATGAAATTGTCCGCGCTGGACAAGCTTATAGAGAAACGTCAAAGCCGCATATCCCGCCAAGGCCGATACGATGACGCCGGTCAGAATAAGAAGCCAAGGCTGGGAAAAGGATTCAAGTTTTAATAATTGAAAAAGGGACGCTCCCAGGATCGCCGGAATGGAGAGCAGAAAAGAAAATCTTGCGGCCCGCTCTTTTTCCCATCCCAAAAGCAGGGCGGTTCCAATGGTGAAGCCGGACCTTGAAAAGCCGGGAACGATGGCGGCGCTCTGAAAAAGACCAATGAGAACCGGATGCAGGGGGAAACGTTCTTGGCGCCGGACAGTGAATCTTGTGATGAATAACAGCAGGGCGGTTCCAAGCAGGGCAAACCCGACCGATCGGGGTGATTCGAAGAGGGATTCAAAGAAATCACTAAAAAAATACCCGATAAGAAAGGTCGGCAACGATGCGGTGGCAATATAGATGAAAAGGCGGTAGTGTG
>CAYRTV010000037.1:0-11310 GCA_964427225.1 uncultured Eubacteriales bacterium | reverse complement strand
CCCAGCCTTTGCGAAAATGCCGGCCGTACCGGAACAGGCTGAAAACAATATCCCGGATTTCCAACCGGAGAAAAACCAGCAAACTCAGCAAGGTTCCGGCATGCAGCATCACGTCTAAAAAAAGCTGCGGCTCCTTGATTCCAAAAAGATGCTGGAAAAGCACTAAATGCCCGGAGCTGCTGACCGGAAAAAATTCCGTCAGTCCCTGTATAAAGGCTAAAAGCACAACTGGGATCAATCTCAAGATTCGTCCAGTTCCCGAATGACATCTTCGATAAGGGTTTCAACTTGGGTGCGTATGGACTGCAGTTCATCTTGGGTATCAGCTTCGAAGCGGAGCACCAGCGCTTCCTGGGTATTGGAAGCACGAACCAAACCCCATCCATGTGGAAATTGAGCCCGGACTCCATCGATATCAATAACCGGATGATTTTCAGCCAGGCGGCGTTTAACTTCATCGACAATTTTGAACTTGACTTGGTCGGAAGCATAAACGCGTATTTCCGGGGTGCTGTACATTTCCGGCAGATCCGCCAGAAGGCGGGATAATGGCTCCTGCTGCCGGGACAACAGCTCCACCACCCGGGCCGACGAATATATAGCATCGTCAAAACCGAAAAACCGGTCATTAAAAAAAATGTGTCCGCTCATTTCCCCGGCTAGAACAGCATTTTCTTCCCGAATCTTTTGCTTGATTAAAGAATGGCCGGTTTTCCACATAATTGGACGCCCGCCCAGCCTTTCGATTTCATCATAGAGCAACTGGGAAGCCTTGACTTCAGAAATAACCGCAGCTCCGGGATGGGACGGAAGTAAATCCCGGGCCAATAAGATCATGAGCTTATCCCCCCAAATGATTTGTCCTTTATCATCGATGACCCCGATTCTGTCGCTGTCCCCGTCATAAGCAATCCCAAGGTCCAGTTCGGAATTTTTGACAGTTTGGATTAAATCTTCCAGGGCTTCGGGGACCGTGGGGTCCGGGTGATGATTAGGGAAATGTCCGTCCATTTCACAATAAAGCTCCGTAACCTCGCAACCCAGACGCTTGAAAATCGGAACCGCTACCCGGCCCCCGGTGCCGTTTCCGGCGTCTACCGCCACCTTCATTTTCCGGGAGCCCATCTCGATATTCTCGGTCACATAATCCGTGTACTCAGATAAAATGTCATAGCTGGTTTTTTCTCCAGCCGCAGCGGATGCAAAATCATTGTTATTGATCAATTGATAGATATCCTGAATGCTGTCTCCGAATAAAGTTTTTTTCCCAAGCATCATTTTGAAACCGTTGTATTCAGGGGGATTATGGGAACCGGTGATCATCACTCCGGAAGCGAAATCTTTGGTGTAGATGCTGAAGTACAGTAAAGGGGTGGGGATGGTTCCCAAATCAATCACGTCGCATCCAGTGGACATCAGCCCTTCGCTCAAGTAATCTGCGAACGCAGGCGAGCTCAGACGGCAGTCACGCCCCAGGGCCGTCTGGTGAGCTCCGTGACGAGCAAAATAGGTTCCCATCGCACGGCCCAGCATGCGGACGGTTTCCGGAGTTAAATCCTTATCCACTTTTCCCCGGATATCATATTGTCGGAAAATGTCCTGTTTTAAACTCATCCTTGTTCTCCTCTATGGATTAAACTTTTATGGTCAATTTATCAATTTTCGATTCAACTTGAGGCCATTTGTTCTGGGCGTCAAAAATAAAATCGATGAATTCCCTGACGGCACCGCGCCCGCCGGGAAGGCGGCTGACAAAGTGGGCGTTTTTTTTAACCCGGGGGTGGGCATCGGCTACGGCCCCGGAAAATCCGCACAGCTGAATAACCTCCAAGTCGCCTAAGTCGTCACCCATGAAGGCAATCTCTTCGGCGGCCAGGTTGTGTTTTTTTTGAATGGCCTGCAGGATTTCCTTTTTGTTGAGAATCCCTTGGTGCAATTCATCGATACGCAGTTTTTCCGCCCGAATCTCTAACGGACGAGATGTTTTCCCCGTTATAAATCCCGTCTTGAATCCGACAAGATGCGCCAGCAAAAGCCCCATGCCGTCCCGGACATTATACCACTTGAGCTCTTCACCATCCGGATAAACGAGAATAGTTCCATCCGTCAGGGTGCCGTCTACGTCGGTCAAAATCATTTTGATCCGGGAGGCTCTTTTCTTTAAACGCATCAAAACATCTCCGTACGCCAAAGGTCATGGAGATGAATGATCCCCGCCACCCGCTTGGCCTGATTTTTCACGACTAACGCCGTCACTTTATGTTCTTCCATAATATAAAGAGCCTCGGTGGCTAAAGCGTCTTTGTCAATGACCAGCGGATCGCCGGTCATGCAATCAGCTGCGGTTTTGTTCAGCAGCGATTGCCCGAATTGCTGCAATTTCCGCCTCAGGTCGCCATCGGTGATGATTCCGAGCAGGATGCCGTTTTCATCCGTGACACAGGTCATCCCAAATTGTTTTTGAGATATTTCTTCCAGGACGGACCGGATGGAGGTTTGAGGAGAGACAGCCGGCACCTGTTGTCCTTTATGCATCAGACTTTTTATGCGGACCAGTTTTCTTCCGGCCTGCCCCCGGGGATGAAAATAAGAAAAATCCTGTTCGGTGAATCCTTTCTTTTTCATCAAAGTGATGGCCAGTGCATCTCCAATGGCCAGCGCGGCGGTTGAGCTGGCGGTCGGGATCACTCCGTGGGGTTCGGCTTCTTTTTCCACCCGCGCGTTTAACACCACATCGGAATATTTGGCCAGCATTGATTGAGGGTTTCCGGTGATGCTTATCAGTTTTATCCCGATCCTTTTAACAAAATCCAGAATCGGAACAATCTCCCGGGTGTTGCCGCTGTAGGAGATTGCCAGCATGACATCCTTGTCAACAATCATGCCTAAATCGCCATGACCAGCCTCCACCGGATGCACAAATAAAGCCGGCGTTCCGCAGCTGGACAAGGTAGCTGCGATTTTTCGTCCCACTAAACCGGACTTTCCGATTCCTGTAATAATGACCCGGGCTTCAGTTTGGAAAAGGATGTCCACGGCTTCAGCAAAGCGGTGATCAAGGATGTCTGCGATTTGCTTAACGGCCTGGGATTCAATTTCCAAAACCTCCCGGCCCCAAAGTATGATTTGATCTTTACTCATGACGGTCTCCTGCGGATTCAGGCGATTTAGTGATGGCTTTTCTGATTTGGATCAGCACCGCAAGTTGTTCGCGTAAGTTATTTATATTCAACGTATTATGTTTATCAGAAAGGGCTTTTGCAGGATTGTCATGCACCTCTATAAACAAACCGTCGGCCCCGGCGCTTATGCCGGCCCGGGCGATACAGGGAATAAATTCAGCGTCTCCCCCGGAAAAGGTGCCGCGCCCCCCCGGCTTTTGAACGCTGTGGGATGCGTCGATGGCCACAGGGTATCCCCACTTTTTCATAATGGGAATGGAGCGGACATCAAAAACCAGGTTATTGTACCCGAAACTAGCCCCGCGTTCCGTCAGGATGATCTGACGGTTGTTCTGGCTAAGGGCCTTTTCTAAAACGTTTTTCATGTCATAGGGAGAAAGAAACTGCCCCTTTTTTATATTAACCGGTTTGCCGCTGCGGGCGGCTTCTGAGATAAGGTCGGTTTGCCGGCAAAGGAAAGCGGGAATCTGGATAATATCCAGAACAGCAGCGGCCGGTTCCGCTTGCCCCGGCTCATGGATATCGGAAGTAACGGGAATCTGAAATTCGTGTTTGATTTCAGAAAGGATATCCAATCCGGCTTTGATTCCCGGGCCCCGGTACGAATGAAGAGATGACCGGTTGGCTTTATCGAAAGAGGCTTTAAAAATAAAGGGAAGCGCCCATTCCCGGCAAATCAATTGGAGCTGTCTTGCCATGTTCATAGAGTGGGCGCGGCTTTCAATGACACAAGGGCCGGCGATAAGAAAAAAACCTGAGCCGCCTAAGCGGACATTAGGATGGAGTTTGATTTCTTTGGGTGCGGTTTGCATAACTCGCTCCAATAAACGATTTAAAAATGGGGTGAGGGTCCAGAGGCTTGGATTTGAATTCAGGATGGAATTGACAGCCTAAAAACCAGGGATGGTTATTGAGCTCGATAATTTCAACCAATTCGTGTTCAGGATTTTTGCCGGAAATAATGAGTCCTTTTTCCTGAAGAACATTTTCATAAGCGGGGTTGAATTCGAAGCGATGCCGGTGCCGTTCATAGATGCTGGTTTTTTTATAGATACGGGCAGCCAGCGTGTTTTTCTTCAAGCGGCACAGATATTTTCCCAGCCGCATGGTCCCGCCCAAATCTTTGATTCCTTTCAGCTCTCTCCATTTAAAAAACAATTTGTGATGAGTCCGGCTATTGAATTCAGTGCTGTTTGCTTCCTCAAGCTGAGCGATATTGCGGGCAAATTCGATGGTGGCGCATTGCATACCCAGGCAGATCCCGAAAAAAGGAATCTTTTGATGCCGGGCAAAGGTGACCACTTGAATTTTTCCTTCAATGCCCCGATGACCGAATCCTCCCGGAACCAGAATCCCATCTGCGTTTTTAAGCATGGCCGCGGCGCCGTTTTTTTCAATATCTTCCGCTTCTATCCAGGAGATATCCACACACAAATGATGAGCGGTTGCCGCGTGCACTAAGGCTTGCTTCAAGCTGAGATAGGAATCCTGCAGGCCGGCGTATTTGCCGACGAGGGCAATGTGAACACGGTCTTGGGGGGAATTCATCCTGGCGACCATTTTTTTCCACTGGGTTAAATTTCGCCTTTTGACCGGCAGCTTAAGTTTCTCCAAAATGATCGTATCCAATTTTTGCTTAGCGAAAATCAAAGGGATTTCATAAATATTGCTGACATCCTTGGCGGTTATGACCGCTTCAAGGGGAACATTTGTAAACAGAGAAATTTTAGTCTTTAATTCCTTGCTGAGAAACCGGCTGGTCCGGCAAAGCAGAATATCGGGCTGAATTCCGATCGTCCTGAGCTCCCGGACGCTGTGCTGCGTCGGTTTGGTTTTCAGTTCCCCGGATGTCTGCATATAGGGGACCAGGGTCAAATGAATGAAAAGAGTTTCGCATGAACCGGAAGCCAGGCGCATCTGGCGGGTGGCTTCCAGAAAAGGCTGACCTTCGATGTCGCCGACGGTTCCTCCGATTTCAATAATGACAATATCATTATCTTCAGCAGCGGCCCGGAAGGCTTTCTGAATTTCATCGGTGACATGAGGGATGACCTGGACGGTTTTGCCGAGATATTTCCCCTGGCGCTCTTTTTTTAGAATGGATTCATAAATTTTCCCGGCCGTCCAATTATGCGCCGTGCTGGTCCGGGTTGAGGTGAATCTTTCATAATGACCCAAATCCAGGTCAGTTTCCGCCCCGTCATCGGTCACATAGACTTCTCCGTGCTGAAACGGATTCATGGTTCCGGGATCCACATTTAAATAGGGATCAAACTTTTTTATCGTGATATTATAGCCATGGCTTTCCAACAGGCGTCCGATGGAAGCGGCTGCGATTCCTTTTCCAAGTGCAGAGAGAACTCCGCCGGTAACAAAAATAAATTTAGCCATTTTTTTTCATTCGTTTTTTCATTAATTGTTCCACTTTGATTATATCCTGCGGAACGTTCACACTCAAGCCGGAATCGCTGGATTCGGCTGTTTTAATGGAATAACCGTGTTCGAGAACCCGCAGCTGCTCCAGGTTCTCAGTTTTTTCCAAACGGCGGGAAGCAAGCTTCGGCACAATTTTCAAGAAGTCTTTTTGGAACCCATACATGCCGATATGAACCCAAAATGATGACGGAGAATTATAAGGAATGGGAGAACGGGAAAAGTACAGCGCATTTTCCGCGGCATCAATAACCAGCTTGACACAATGGATGTCCAAATATTCCTGCGGGTTTAAACCAGGCCTTCTTAAGGTCGCCATGAGAACCGAATCATTCTGAAGAACCGCGACCAGGCAGTCAATGCCCGCCGGGTTAAGCAGCGGCTCATCTCCTTGAATATTGATGATTAGCTCTTCGGTTAGATTATCCGCCGCCTCTGCTGTCCGCTCGGTCCCGGATTTATGTTTGGAGGAAGTCATAACCACAGGTGCGCCGAATTTCTCAGCGGCGGTGCGGATTCTGTCATCATCCGTTGCTATGATCACTTTCTGCAGGCTGCGGGACCGGCACGCTCGGGCATATACATGCTGCAGCATCGGTTTCCCCAGAATAGGCGCCAGCGGTTTGCCGGGGAAACGGCGGGATTGATAACGGGCTGGAATGATGGCGGCCGCAGATTTCAAGGTTTAGGTTCCGTTTGGTTTTCTTTTTTTGCCGGGGGCTGGGTATCGGAAGGCTTCGTCGGCTGGGAAGAGGAGCTGGGAAATTTATCCGTTGTCTGGCAATTCGCCTCCAGGAAAGCACCCTCCGCAACAATAAGTTTTGGAGAGAGGATCGTTCCTTTTACTTTTCCGTTGGAATGAATCTCAACCTTCTCTTTCGCTTGAATATTGCCCTTAACCTGGCCATCGATGATGATGTAGCCAATTTTAATATCAGCCTCAACTTTTCCATTATCCCCGATAATAAGAATAGATTCCGAACTGATGTTTCCTTTAAATTGCCCGTCTATGCGGAAAGACCCGTTGAAAGCCAGGTCGCCATGGATATTAGTGTCTTTATCAAAAAAGCCGGTGATTTTATTTTCATCATAATCTTTTTTGTCTTTCATTCATTTCTCCTTTTTTTATGGTTTCAAATATACGGTTTAATTCTTCCAGAGAATAATAACTGATCTTAATTGTGCCTTTTTGGGGAGTTCCGGCAATATCCACCTTGGTGCCTAAAAACTTGACCATTTCATCCTGAACCGCCAGCAAGTCAGGGTCTTTATTCTTTTTTTTGGGAGAGGCCGGAGTCTTTTTTTCTGACTGGGCGATTTTTTCTATAGTCCGTACGGATAAATTCTGCCGCGCAATTTGCGATGCGAGTGCCCGCTGCCGTTCCGAGTCATCGATGCTTAAAAGCGCCCGGGCATGCCCCATGGAAAGAGCTTGTTCCGCCAGCATTTTTTGGATAGAACCGGGAAGCTTTAAAAGCCGCATATAATTTGCGATGGAAGCACGGTCTTTCCCCACCTTGACGGCAATTTCTTCCTGAGTATAATTCAGCTCCTCGGCCATGCGATGGTAGGCGGAGGCGACTTCCATCGGATTCAAGTCTTCCCGCTGCAAATTTTCCACTAAAGATATTTCCAGTTGTTTCTCAATTCCCATCGGC
Organism: uncultured Eubacteriales bacterium; assembly: GCA_964427225.1. GTDB lineage: Bacteria > Acidobacteriota > Aminicenantia > Aminicenantales > Aminicenantaceae > CAYRTV01. The sequence goes on along the minus strand of CAYRTV010000037.1, from coordinate 4,037 downwards.
CGAATAAGGGCAGGAATTTTTTCCAGACCGGCTTTTTGGGCTGCGCGCCACCGTCTCTCGCCCACGATAATTTTGTAATGGTTCAATTCCGGGACAACGACAATGGGCTGCAGGACGCCGGATTCTTTAATGGATTTTGACAGCTCATCAATGGCTTTGGGGTCGAAATGAGACCGGGGCTGGTCAGAGCTGGGTTTAATCAGGTCTAAATCCAATTCTGCGAAACGTTCTTCTTTGAGAATACCATAATCTTCAGGCAAAAATGCTTTCAAGCCTTTTCCTAATGCTTTTTTCTTCATGATTGCAAAAACTCCCGGGCCAAATTCAAATAAGATTGAGCCCCTTTAGATTTTATGTCATACAGCAGCACGGGTTTGCCGAAGCTGGGGGCTTCAGCAAGCTTAACAGTACGCGGAACAATGGAGTCAAAAACAATCCCCTGCAGGGACTGTTTGATTTCCTCAGAAACTTGCTTGGAAAGATTGGTTCTCTCATCGTACATGGTCAAGACGATCCCCTCTATGCCGAGAGACGAGTTTAGGTAGGACCGGACCTGGTCCAGAGTGCGAAGCAGTTCCGGCATCCCTTCCATGCAAAAGAATTCGGTTTGAACCGGAATGAGAACGGAATCCGCCGCCGTCAGCGCATTAATGGTTAAAAAGCCCAAGGAGGGAGGGCAATCGATTAAAATGTAATTGAAGAGTTTGCGCACCCGCTCCAGAACTTCTTTCAGCCTTTTCTCCCGATGAGGCTCATTGTAGATTTCCGCTTCAAAACCGGACAGCTCAGGTGAGCAGGGGCAAAGATAAAAGTTGTCCACTTCGGTTGGAATCACATAGTCCATCAAGTAATCCCCATTCATCAGGGCCGGATAAATGCCTTTGTTTAGCTCCTTTTCGACGCCCAGCCCGGCTGTGGCCATGCCCTGTGGGTCAAAATCCACGATGAGAACCCGGTTCTTTTTCAGAGCGAGAGAAGCCCCCAGGTTAATCGCCGTGGTGGTTTTTCCAACTCCTCCCTTTTGATTGGCAACTGCGATGATTTTATGGCTCATTTCATTGTTCCACGTGAAACATAAGATTGTTGATTCGTCGTAATTTATCATAAAGCGCGAAAAGTGAAAAGAAAAGAAATCAAAAATAAACCATTTTTCGGAGAGAATCCAACCGCTGCTTCGCAGCCCGGGATGGGCTTTCAAATCCCTTGGAAGGAAATCAGCTTTGATTCTGATTTGGACCACTCGCTTTTTTCGAGGGACCGTGCCCACGAGGCCGCGGCTCTGATCCATTGTTCCAGTCTACTTAGAGACCCGTCAGCTTTCTGCCCGCTTCGCTGGTTAGTGAAAAAGAGCTGTTGTGCTCTCGCAGGCGAAGGCCGCCTCAGCCGTAGGCTGCATGAGAAATCATGCAGAATGACAGCGATGTGCTTAATTTTGTTTGGATTTGAGTTTCAAATGAATATGGATATTCTGGATGGCGGCCGGAGTCATGCCGGGAATGGCAAGGGCGTCTCCCAAGGTTTGTGGTTTAAATTTTTTTAGCTTTTCCCTGGCTTCGGATGTCAGTCCGGCGATGCTGTTGAAGTCCAGATTATCTGGAATCCGCTCTTTTTCGATTTTTTTCATCCGGGAGATTTCTTTGGCTTGCTTATTCAAATACCCTTCATAAATGACTTCTGATTCCACCCGGCGTCTTTCTTCCCGGTTCAAATCAAATCCGGGGGAATGCTGCGATAAGATATCATTTAAACCGATATTGGGATTTTTTAGATGCTCCTTCAAGCTGATCCGCCCTTTGGATGTTTTGATTTTCTCCTTTTCTAAAGAACTCAAGGCTTGTTTTATGCGGGCAGATTTTTCTTGAAACCGGGCCCACTGCGAGTCCGGAATCAATCCGAACCGGCGGGCATAGGGTGTCAGGCGGGCGTCAGCGTTATCAATGCGCAGCTGCAGTCGATATTCCGCGCGGGATGTGAAAAGCCGGTAGGGTTCCTCCACGCCTTTTGAGATGAGGTCATCAAGGAGAACGCTGATGTAAGCTTCATTCCGGTTAAGAACAAAGGGAGGTTTTTTCTGGATTTTCAGGCAGGCGTTGATGCCAGCCATGAGGCCTTGTGCGGCAGCTTCTTCATATCCGGATGTGCCGTTGATTTGTCCGGCAAGATACAGATTTTTGACGGATTGTGTTTCCAAGGTGGGAAGAAGCTGTGTGGGCAGGACGGCGTCGTATTCGATGGCATAGGCCGGCCTTAATATTTGAGCTTCTTCCAGCCCGGGAATACTGTCAAGAATTTTTCTCTGGGCTTCCAGGGGAAGGCTGGAGGATAATCCGTTGACATATATTTCAGCAGTATCCAATCCCTCCGGCTCCAAAAAAAATTGATGTCTTTTGTGATGGGGAAACTGCACCACTTTAACTTCAATCGAAGGGCAATACCGAGGCCCGGTGCCGGTTATTTTGCCGGTATAAAGAGGGGATTGATCCAGGTATTCTTGGATAATGGCATGAGTTTGGGGGGCTGTATATCCGATGTGGCAGTCAATTTTGTTTTCCAGCCTGTGTTCAGTCCGGAACGAAAAAGGCACCGGATTTTCATCTCCGGATTGAGATTGAAATTTATTCCAGGCAATGGAACCCCGGTGCAGCCGCATGGGGGTGCCGGTTTTCAAGCGAAACATTTTCAGTCCGGTCTGTTTGAGAAACCGGCCTAGGCTCTGAGAGGGCGGCTCATTGGCCCGGCCGGCCGGATAATGATGGAGCCCGATATGTATCAACCCATTCAAAAAGGTTCCCGGAGTGAGAATCACACCTTGGGATGTGAGGATACGGCCTTCCCGGGTGAGAACTCCGGCGGCCCGGTCCCCCTCGAAAATGATCTCATTGACCATGCCTTGGAAAAGGGTCAGGTTGGGAGTATTCTCCAGCCAGGATTTCATAGTCAGGCGGTAGGCGGCTTTGTCTGATTGTGCCCGGGGGGCCTGCACGGCCCCTCCCCGGCTGCGGTTGAGCAGCCGGAATTGAATTCCGGTTTCATCCGCCAGCCGGCCCATAAGGCCGCCTAAGGCATCAATTTCCCGGACTAAATGACCTTTCGCCAGTCCGCCGATAGCCGGATTGCAGGACATCTGAGCGATGTTTTCCAAATTGACGGTGACAAGACAGGTGCTGAATCCCATCCTGGCGGCTGCGCTGGCAGCCTCGCACCCCGCATGTCCGGCCCCAACGACCACGATGTCGTATTTATCATTCATATCTATTTCCCGATACAAAAGCGGCTGAATATATCATTGATCACATCGTCGCTGCGAATTTCTCCGGTTAAACGGGCCATAAGCGGCAGGCTTTCCCGGATGTCCTCGGCTGCAAATTCTTCTGACCGGCCTGTTTCCAGTGCGGAGAGACCCTTTTTCAAGGAGCGATCGATTTCCTCCAGGTAAAGTTTCTGACGCAGATGCAGCACGATTTCCTGCTCCTCAGAATGCTGCTTGACGAAGGTTTGATAAAGCGCCTCTTCCAGGCTCTTCAGAGATACTTTTTTCAGTGCAGAGATTTCAAGCAGCGGGCAGCCTGCCGCGGATTCCCTGATCCTGGCCCGGTTGATCCTTTCTGGAAGATCGATTTTGTTTAGAACAATGAGGGTATTGCGTTCCCGGTATTTATAAATCAAATCCATGTCCTGTTGATTTTCCCGCCGGGAGCTGTCCAGCATCAATAAAATACCATCTGATTCATCTGCCATTTCTTTACCCCGGCGAATGCCTTCTTCTTCTACGGGATGCCGGGGAATATCCACTCCGGCCATATCGACCAGGGAAAAGCGGGCGCCCTGCAAAAAGAGTTGTTCGCGGAGGTAATCCCGTGTAGTGCCCGGATAAGGGGTCACAATAGCTCTCCGGCTTTTCAGCAGGGCATTGAATAAGGTGGATTTTCCTACATTCGTGGTGCCGGTAATCGCGATTTGGATGCCGGCCCGTAAAGCTTTACCCAGATCATAGCTGCGGATCAAGCTCTGGATTTTTTCGCGGGTCTTCATAATCG
>CAYRTV010000036.1:11842-12694 GCA_964427225.1 uncultured Eubacteriales bacterium | reverse complement strand
ACCGTCAACGGACAGATACTCCATAACCATGATCACACCAATAAGCTGGAAAAAGGACGTTTGCTGGTGAATGACTCCGGGGCGGAATCTCCCATGCATTATGCCTCAGACATCACCCGTACTTTCCCGGTAGGCGGCCGTTTTACCGAAAAGCAGAAAGATATCTATCAAATTGTCCTGGATTCGCAGCTGGCGGCAATAGACGGGATTAAGCCTGGGGTAGAGAATAAGGATATTCATCTCAAATCGGCCCGGGTGATTGCCGCCGGATTGAAACAGCTTGATCTCATGAAAGGGGATGTGGAGGAAGCTATTGCCGATGGCGCCCATGCTTTATTTATGCCGCATGGACTGGGACATATGATGGGCCTGGACGTGCACGACATGGAAGATGTCGGCGAAAATTATGTGGGATATGATAAGAATGTCCAGCGCAGTGATCAATTCGGCCTGGCGTATCTGCGTCTGGCCCGGGAACTCAGACCCGGGTTTGTTTTTACGGTCGAACCCGGAATTTATTTTATTCCCGCTCTCATCGATAAATGGAAAAGTGAAAACAAATTCCTGGATTTCATAAATTATGACAAAATCGAAACTTACCGGGATTTTGGCGGCATCCGTATTGAGGATGATGTCCTTGTCACTGACTCCGGTGCCCGGGTATTAGGGAAAAAGTCCATCCCCAAAACCATTCCGGAGCTGGAAGCCGTTACCGGAAAAGGATAAAACCCTTAGGGTCGTAATAGATATGTCTCTTGAAGTCAATATTCTTTTTGCCGGCGTTGAACCCAAAGTTGTTGACATTATTCGTAAATACCTTCATTCGGACGAAGTTAAGGAAACCATCAGCCG
>CAYRTV010000036.1:9965-11832 GCA_964427225.1 uncultured Eubacteriales bacterium | reverse complement strand
TCCTCGGCATTCCTATGATATTGTGATCATAGATACCGATGTATTCCCTTATGATGCTCTGGAAGCGATTGAATATATCAGAAAGTTTAACGGGGGGACATCCCTGGTTTTGACCGCGGAAAAATTCGGCAGGGACAAAACCGTAAAGGCTCTGGAAGCCGGCGTTTCCGGGATCGTCATTAAGGAAAATCCGGAGCGCCTGATCCCGGTAGTCAAGCGGGAAGCTGAAATCATTCAACTGCAAAGAAAGCAGCACGCAGCCTATCATAAAATTCTGGAATCCGAAGCCAGGTATCGCGGCATATTTGAACGCACCGGAACGGCTAAATGTATATTTTCTGAAGACGGGACGATCCGGTTGGCGAATTCTCAATTCGAGAAACTGACGGGAAAGGAAGCCGCCGGGAAATCGAATTGGATGGACATGGTCCTATGTGAGGACCGGTCCAAATTCCAAACCATCCATGACCTCATCCAATCCCACAAGAGCTACCTGCCCTGGAAAGAAGCATTCCGGATGGTTGATTCCGAAGGGACCATGAAATATCTCATCGGAACGTTTTCCATGATTCCGGAAACCCGAGAGCATATTCTGTCTTTAGTGGATGTCACCGGCATGAAACAGGTCCAGGAACAGCTCAAAGTAAGCGAAAAGCGTCTGGCTGCTGCCCAAAAAATGGCCCGCTTGGGCCACTGGGAGTGGGATATAAAACCGGACCGGCTCACCTGGTCGGATGAAATATACCGGATTATGGAGGTAGAGCCGGGAAATTTTATACCCTCACTCAATTCCTTTTTGGATTTAGTCCATCCGGAAGACAGGTGCAAAGTCAGGCGGGCAATCCGCCGTTCATTTTCCCGGAAAAAACCATACTCTGTGGAGCACCGGATAAAAACACCCCGGCAAAGAGAAAAAGTACTGCATGAGCGCGGGGATGTGATCCGTGATAAGCAAGACAACCCTGTGCGCATGGTGGGAACCGTGCAGGATATTTCCGAGCGCAGCCGGATTCAGGAGCAAAACCGGAGGCTGGCCGCTGCTGTCTTAAATATCAGAGAGGGTATTTTACTTTTTGACAGTGAAAAGCGGATTCTGTTTGTCAATCCCGCACTTGAAAAAATCCTGGGATTTCCCCGGGGTGAATTAAGCGGCAAATCCATTGATGAGTTGGGTTTACTTGAAAATTTAGAGAAAAAATCTTCATCCGGGGACGGCGGGCCTCGAGAACAGTCAGGCCGAACGACCTTTAGAAAGCCAAGCGGGGAGACCATTGCTATTGATGTGTGCCTCTCTCCGATAAAAGAATCCAACCGCTCTCTTGACGTGGATTTCACAGTTTTGGTTCTCAGAGACTTTACAGCCGAAGTCAGGATGGAAAAACACTTGCGCAATTCCCATAAAATGGAGGCGCTGGGAACTTTGGCCGGCGGCATTACCCATGATTTGAACAATATTTTAATGCCGATAGTCTTAAACACGGAGTTGGCGTTATGGCAGGTTGAGGATGATGAGGAGATTAAAGATTATCTCAGACAGGTTTTAATTGCAGCCAAACGGGGTCAGGAGCTGGTGAATCAGGTGGTATCTTTCAGCCGGCAAAGGCCGAACGAAATGAAGCCGATCCGGGTGATTCCGCTGATGAAAGAAGCCATACGCTTGATACGGGCCTCAGCTCCCGCCGGAATTGAGATCAATAACCGTTACCTTGCGGAGAATGACCTGGTATTCGGGAATCCCACACAAATCCATCAAGTGCTGATGAATCTTTGCACCAATGCCGTTCAAGCTTTTACAAAAGAACGCGGTAAGATTGACATCATTTTAGAATCCATCCAGCTGGATGCTGAATTGGTAAGGCGTTACCCG
>CAYRTV010000036.1:0-9955 GCA_964427225.1 uncultured Eubacteriales bacterium | reverse complement strand
GTCCACCGGCCGGTACTTGAAATTGAGTGTTACGGATAATGGATGCGGCATACCCGAGGAGAATTTGGATAAAATATTCGATCCTTTTTTTACCACTAAGAAATCGCAGGAAGGCAGCGGCATGGGTTTGGCGGTTGTCAATGGAATTGCCCGTAAGCATCAGGGGGCTGTGAATGTTTACAGCGAAAAGGAAAAGGGTTCTACATTTAACGTGTTTTTTCCGGCCCTGGATGTAGATTTCCAAGAAATGGACGAAGAGGATTTGGACATTCCTCATGGACATGAACACATTTTTATCATAGATGATGAGCCCGCTTTATTAAAAAGCCTGCAGCAAACACTGGAAAAACTGGAGTATAAAGTCAGTACCCAGTCGTCGGCCCGCCGGGCTCTGGAACAATTCAAGATGAACCCGGAGAAATTCGACCTGATTTTAACCGATCAGACGATGCCGGATTTGACCGGGATTGAACTTGCCGAAGAAATAAAAAAAATAAAGAAGGATATCCCGGTGATTCTCATCAGTGGATTTAACGAGAAGATCAATGATAAAGAATTAAACAAAACCGGCATCAATCAATTTCTTACGAAACCGGTGGATACGGCAAAAATAGCACAATCCATCCGTTCGGTAATAGACGGGAGCCATTAAATAGATGTAGAATAATGAAGGGAAGGACGAATTAATGGCGCATATTTTAGTTGTGGACGATGATCCTCAAATCAATCAAGCCATTTCTGCTATAGCCGGACAGGATGGCCATGCGACTGAGTCGGCTTTAACCCTTGCAGAGGGAATGAATCGGATTGAGAATGAGAATTATGATGTCATTTTTTTGGATGTGAAGCTTCCGGATGGGAATGGATTGGATATGCTCCCCCGGATCCAAGCGCTGGATGATGCTCCGGAAGTCATCATTATTACCGGATTCGGAGATCCGGACGGAGCGGAACTTGCCATCAAAAGAGGGGTTTGGGATTACTTGCAGAAACCATCGTCCGCACGACAAATTAAATTGACCCTGAGCCGGGCGGTACAATACCGGGAAAAAAGAACCCCAAGAAAATCATCTGATTCAATCAGCCGGAACGGTATTATCGGGAATCATCCTCAATTGATTTCCGCTTTGGATAAAGCCGCTCAAGCCTCTGAGACTGAAGCCCATGTTTTGATCACCGGGCAAACCGGAACCGGAAAAGAATTGATCGCTTTGAGCATTCATAACAACAGCGGCAGGTCTCAGCAAAATTTTGTGGTGGTGGATTGCGCTGCTTTGCCGGAAAATTTGGTCGAAAGTGTTCTATTCGGAAATGTCAAAGGGGCCTTTACCGGCGCGGATAAATATCGCGACGGACTGGTCAAGCAGGCGGACGGCGGAACGTTATTTTTAGATGAAGTGGGAGAATTGCCCCTTTCCATTCAAAAATCTTTTCTCAGGGTTTTACAGGAAAAGCGGTTTCGTCCCGTTGGGGCCAAAAAAGAAATATCCAGCCGGTTCCGGCTGGTTTCTGCGACCAACCGCAATTTGGATAAAATGGTGGAAGAAGGACGGTTCCGGGAAGATTTGTTATTCCGGCTCCGGACTATTGTGATTGAATTGCCTCCCTTGCGGCAAATGAAATCCGATATTCCTGAGCTTATTTCCCATTATCTGAAAAAAATCTGCCGTAAATACGGTACCGAAATGAAGAAAATTTCCCCTGAAATTGTGGACATTTTGACCCATTATTCCTGGCCGGGAAACGTGCGGGAATTGATTCAAGCCTTAGAGAGGGCAATTTCAGCTGCTCAATTCGATCCGGTGATCTATCCGAAGCATTTACCTGATCACATCCGGGTGGCCGCCTTAAAGTCCGCGCTCTCCGGCGAAACCGCAGAAAGAGAAGCCTATCCGGGCTATGAAAAAATTGAGGATATGCCTCCAATTCAGGATATTCGTGACCTGGCAGTCGACAGAGTGGAAAACAAATATCTGAAGGATCTGATGGCGTTCACTAAAGGCAATATTAAAAGATCCTGCCGGATTTCGGGATTATCCCGGTCCCGGCTGTATACCCTGCTGAAGAAGCATGGGGTGTCCAAACCCCGATAATCCGGCGGCTTGCTGCGCGGTTTTCAGGTCCGGCTTCTGCTTCATGCAGCCATCACCGGATTTCATTCGTTCTCGCCGTGCGCAGGCGGGCGGCGGCGGATTCCGGGGATATGGTATTGATATGCAGTCCGCTGCCCCCTGTATTAAATCACACAGCAGGCCCTTCTTTTTTTCTTTATAATAACCCGTGATGGAAGCCTGCTGATATTCAATCTGGTTGGGAATAATCCGGGATGCAATAAGCTGGGAATGGGCATGAGCCAGCGAAGCGCCCGCGCTTTTCCCAAGGAAGCGCATCCAGATCGACTCCATGGCGGGGAGTTTCTATGATAACTTCATGAGCGCCCTGTCCCGGCTCGAGAGTATAAGGATAGAAGTCAGAATTGCTTTTTTGGGGGATGGGATCAGGATTCGGAACCACAGCCGGAAATTTATTGGAAACGATTCTAACCCGCAAGTCTTCAAATGAACCGTTATTTTTTCGTATTGCCGTTATTTCCGGCGGAGTCATGGATTCATTGCCGCGGCAGAAGGGACAATCCTTTTTCTCCGCTCCGGAAACATAATTCGACGGCCTGCGGCTTCGCGTTTCAGCCAAAATCACCCAGCGGTTTTGAAAGGGATCAAATCGATATTCAGGCATGATATCCTCATTTTAACTTAAAGATAAAGCAACCGCAAAAGCTGTCTTATCCCATACGAATAATCCGGCCACGGTGAACAATTGTAAATGCTTTTCTATGCATAATACGTATTTTTCGCCGGGGAATAGAATTTGGCATGATTATTGTATGTATTATTTAAAGGAATAATAAAATGAAAGTAATCATTTATACTTCGAATTCGACCCGGTCAAAGGGGCTGATTGCAGAATTGATGGAAAGCTTTGCGGATACAGCCCGGATTGAGTCATACGCAAAACTGGATGAATTGAAGCGAAGGCTGGAAACCCTGTATGACATCTCCATCTTGATCCTTTACCTGGATGATACGGATATCTTGAGTCAATTGCTGCAATTTAAAAACTTGATTGCACAGGTTAAAACCATCCTCATTTTACCCGATTCAAAAGATAAAACAGTGGCCGCTGCGCATCAGCTTCGTCCCAATTATATTGGATACGAAGAAGAAAACGGATTGATTCAAAACATTCGTGCAGTGGTGGACCGGTTGATTATGATTCATGCCCAGTGATGTCCTTTTTATTGACAAGGGACAGATGCACTTAGATAATAAGCTATTAAACTATGAATGAATCATGGTAATAATACACACAGAACGATGAAAAATGAACCAGGATGACATGGATATTTCATTTTTAAGTGATAACTCATGGCGGGTTCGCCATTGATTTAACGGATAATTTGATGGAATAAGTGGAGGAGTTTATGTTCGGTAAACGGATAAAGATATTTAAATTATTTGGATTTGAGGTCAAACTCGATTTCAGCTGGCTTATTTTAGGCTTGCTGATAACCTGGACCCTGGCCAAAGGATTGTTTCCCAATTTTGTCCAGGGCTTATCCCCATCCACCTACTGGATCATGGGGATTGCCGGGGCGCTTGGGTTGTTGTTTTCCATTGTTTTTCATGAATTATGGCATTCGCTGATAGCCCGCCGCTTCGGCTTGCCCATGAAAGGAATCACTTTATTTATATTCGGCGGGGTGGCGGAGATGACGGAAGAGCCGCCCAGCCCAAAGGCGGAGTTTTTTATGGCTGTTTCCGGACCGCTCTCCAGTATTGTTTTAGGTTTTCTGCTATTTGGGGTGGTTTTTTTGGGGGAAACCGCGGGCTGGGGAAAACCGTTTCTGGGGGTACTCGATTATTTGGCCTGGATCAATTTGATTTTAGCGGGCTTTAATCTGATTCCAGCTTTTCCATTGGACGGCGGCCGGGTCCTCCGCTCTATATTATGGGGCTGGAAAGAAGACATACGGTGGGCCACCAATATCGCGTCAAAAATCGGTTCCGGATTTGGATTTGCATTGATTATTTTAGGTGTCCTGGAAGCCATTTCCGGAAATTTTATAGGGGGAGCCTGGATGTTTTTAATCGGAATGTTCATCCGGGGTGCCTCTCAAATGTCTTATCAGCAGATTGTGATAAGAAGGGCTTTGGAGGGAGAAAAGGTCTCCCGGTTTATGGTCTCCGAACCGGTTACCGTACCCCCGGAAACCAGTTTAAGCGATTTGGTGGAGGATTATATCTATGAATACCACTATAAAATGTATCCGGTGGTGGAAAATGAAAAATTAGCCGGATGCGTGGAATTAAAACAGGTGAAGGAAATCCCCAAAGAGGAAAGACAAGGGAAAAAAGTTCAGGATATCATGAAGAGCTGTTCACCCGATAATACGGTCAGACCGGATGAAGATGCCGTAAAAGCGCTGTCTATCATGAAGCAAAAAAACCGCAGCCGTCTGATGGTGGTAGACAACGATAAGCTGGTGGGTGTGGTGGCACTCAAAGATATGCTTGAATTTTTAAACATTAAAGTCGACCTGGACTCAAAGTAAAGCAGCCATGCTTATCATTATGTCCGGATTGCCGGGAACCGGAAAAACTTCGGTGGCCAAAGAATTGGCCGGTCATTTGGGCGCCGTAAAGATCACTACGGATGAATTGCGGCGCAAAATTGATAAGCATCCCGATTATTCTAAAAAACATAAGCGCAGAGTCTATGCCGCTTTGATGCAGGAAGGCGAAAAAAGGCTGGAACAAGACAAAATCATCATTCTGGACGGCACTTTTTTTAAGCAGGACATGCGCCGGCGGGCGGAAGAGCTGGCTCGAATCCGGGATGAATTGTTTTTTCTTATCGAAGTCACTTGTCCTGAAAATGTCGTCAAAAAAAGGATTGAAAACAGGTGCCAAGCAGGGACCGATGCCAGCGAAGCCGATTATAAAGTTTATAAAATCATGCAGAAACAATTTGAAGATATTGCGGAACCGGATTTTATTATCGACACCGCGCATGAAGAAAAATGGAAGCAAACGGTCCAGGATATTGCAAACAATATCCGGATAAAAAAAGGACATCAGTCTATAATAGAGCCCCTGCTGGGCGGTAAACACCGGCTCTTTCAAACCCATATGAGCTGGGTTATTCTGGATGGAACCTTTGCCTGGAAAATCAAAAAGCCGGTTAAATACAGTTTCGTGGATTATTCCACTTTGGAAAGGCGCAAGCGGTTTTGCCACCGGGAACAGCAGCTGAATTCCATGATCTCACCGGATATCTATTTAGGAGTGGAGGCTGTCAAGCAGAAGAACGGCCAAACAGAATTCGGCGGCGAAGGGGAGACTCTGGAATACGCCGTTAAAATGAAAGAGCTGCCTCAGGAAAACCGCATGGACCACCGCCTGGAAAAGGACGAAGTCACGGACAACCATCTCCGCGAAATTGCTCGGATTTTGTATGATTTTCACAACCGGTCCCATAAAGCGGAAGAGATCTATGGAAAGATAGAAACCATCCGTGATAACTTCAATCCAATTTTCGCGTTGCGGGATCTAATTCAGGATCAATTGGACGCAGGGGGGAGATTAGAACGAATACAGCAGGAAGTGGACGGATTTTTAAATAAAAACCAAACGCTGTTTGGAAAAAGAAACCGGGAAGGGCATGTCCGGCATGGGCATGGTGATGCGAGGTCCAAAAATATTTTTATAACGGATGAGCATATATATCTTTTTGATGCCGTGGAATTTTCAGAAAAAATTGCATCCTGTGATGTGGCCGCGGATTTGGCTTATTTAGCGATGGACCTGCATTTTTTTGGACACAAAAAAGCAGCTGGAATTTTAGTGGATCATTATGTTTCGCTTTCGGAAGATAAGGAAATGCTGCGGCTGATTGATTTTTACCAATGCTATCGGGCCATGGTGCAGGTGCTGGTGCAGGCGTATCTGCTGCAGGATGAAGATGTCAAGCTGGAACAGAAGCAGGAAGCCAGAGAGCTGTGCCGCCAGTATTTGCAGCTTGCAGAAGATTTTTTAGCTAAAGTGAAAAGTTAGAAGTGAAAAGTAGAGAGTAAAGAGTTATTCCTTTAAATGATGCGTCGTCTAACCGGGTGATTGACGACTTTTTCCGCTTCCTGAGTGGTAAAACCGGTTCCGGTGAATGCGGACCGGGCTTGAAAACGGGCGGATTCCCGGGACAGACCGGTCATGCTCAATGCCGATGTCGCCAGGCCTGTTATCAGCATAGACAGGGCCAGAACGGTTAAAAATGCAATAACACCGATTATGCCTATCATATTTTTGTGCTCTCATATTTAGTATATTATCCGTAAAAGCCAAAATCAAACATCATCGGCAAATATGACTTCGTAACGAAGCGAAAAACAACAAAATATTTTGATTTTTTTACGAGATAAATTCCGAGTGGGTGTGGTATCAGATATCTTGATAAGATAAAATAAAAATAGAGAAACTCAGGAGGAAAAATGAAGGAACATGAAGAACACGGTGTTGGTCATGATCACCATAAACATATGTTAGAAGACTTTAAAACCCACTTCTGGATTTGTTTGGGATTTACGGTCCCGGTACTGGCGCTTTCTCCCATGATCCAGTCATTTTTAGGAGTCACCTGGAATTTTTATGGCCGGATGTGGCTTTTACTGGGTCTATCTTCTTTTATTTACGTTTACGGTGGATGGCCCTCCTTCCTAAAGGGATTTATCCGGGAAGCCCGGGAAAAACAGCCTGGGATGATGACGTTGATCGCCCTGGCCATTACAGTGGCTTATGCTTATTCCGCTATTGTTGTTTTCGGGGTGGAAGGCAAAGTTTTCTTTTGGGAGCTTGTCACTTTAATCGATGTCATGCTGCTGGGACACTGGGTGGAAATGCGCTCGGTTAGGGGGGCTTCCCGGGCTCTGGAAGAATTGGCGCAATGGATGCCCTCAAAAGCCAACCGCATTACTCCGGATGGCGAAACCGAAGAAGTGGATATTCAGGAAATAAAAAACGACGATAAGGTTTTAGTCAAGCCAGGCGAAAAGATTCCGGTAGACGGTGAAATTGTAAAAGGAGAGTCCGAAGTTGACGAATCCATGATTACCGGAGAGTCTGAACCGGCGGCCGGCGCCTTGTTTATGTCCCTGGGCACTATTATTGTGGCCATAAACGCCCGCCTGGTTTCCTATGAGAAGGTGTGCGGATGAAATCAGTGAAAAGGGGAACGTGGTGAATCATACCAAGACAGTTTGTACGATAGGACCGGCGAGCCGTTCGGAAAAGGTTTTGCGGTCGATGATACAAAAGGGCATGGATGTTGCAAGGCTGAATTTTTCTCACGGGACAAATGAAGAGCATGCCGGGGTGTTCAACCTGATTAGAAAGCTGTCTGATCAGATGGACCAACCGGTGGCCGTGCTGCAGGATTTGGCCGGCCCCAAAGTCAGGGTGGGGGATATACCTTCTCCCGGTGTGCATCTGCAAAACGGATCTCGGTTTATCCTGACAATTAATCCGGTTAATGGTGATGAGAACCGGGTTTCCGTCTCTTATGAAAATCTGCCCCAGTTTGTTGAGCCCGGGGATCCCATTTTGCTGGCGGATGGAACCATTGAATTGGAAGTAGAGAGTGTTAAGGAAAGGGATATTCATTGCCGGGTGATAAGTGGCGATATATTGACATCCCATAAGGGTTTGAACCTGCCGACCCGGAGTTTGGATATTCCCGCACTTACGGATAAAGACAAACAGGATATGAAGCTCGGACTGGAATTGGGGGTTGATTTCATTGCACTTTCTTTTGTCAGAAACCGCGGGGATATTTTAGACGCAAAAAGCTTGATGAATGAGCGAAATCAGCCGGTCCCGGTTATCGCAAAAATTGAAAAACACGAAGCTGTTAATAATATTGATGATATCCTGCAGGTTGCGGACGGAATCATGGTGGCCAGGGGAGACCTTGGAGTTGATATTCCGCTCGAAAACGTCCCGATCGTCCAAAAAAGCATTATAAATAAAGCCAATCTTCTGGGGAAACCGGTTATTACAGCGACGCAAATGCTGCGGTCCATGACCGACTCGCCCCGTCCCACCCGGGCGGAAGCCACGGATGTGGCCAATGCTGTTTTGGATGGGACTGATGCGGTTATGCTGTCAGAAGAAACAGCTGTCGGGAAATATCCGGTCAAGGCTGTGGATTTTATGCAGCGCATTATAGGAAGCGCTGAAAGCCGTTTTCCCCATGACCATTTTTTGGAGCAAAAGCCTCATGCAGAAGTCGCGCTTTCCGTTGCCTATGCTTCCTGTCATATGGCTGATCAGCTGAATGCCGCTGCTATCGTAGCCCGCACTCAGACTGGACAGACCGCGGCTCATATTTCCCGATACCGTCCCCATCAAAACATTATTGCCCTTTCTCCCCATAACGAAACGGTTCGCAAACTGTGTTTGTTTTGGGGAGTTTATCCATTCCATGCTACTAATCCCGGGGGAGCAGATGATATGATTGAACAAGCCGCCGAATCCGCGATTGAAACCGGACTGGTCAAGAAAGGACAGATTGTTGTCATTACATCAGGCCATCCCGTCGGACGGCCCGGCAGCACGAATATGGTTCGTGTCAAAAAACTGTAGCCGTATTTTCCACCAGTATTCATCGCTAGTTTTCCCATATAACCGGATTTTTCCTGCATCATAAAACCAGGGATTCAATATATCCCTGTCTGCGTTTGAGGTTCAGGGGGGGATGGAGCCCTGCATTGTTGGCATGTTTCTTGTATTTAAAATGATTGAGGTCAAGGATGAAGAAAGAATTCAATTTAACCAGATTGGAAGATTATGAAAAACAGGTCGGTGCTGGAGCCATTGAGAGACTTAACCAAAAAGCTGAAGGTTTGAAGGGCATGCATATTGCTCATATGAATTCAACTTATTATGGCGGCGGCGTGGCTGAAATTCTTGATTCTCTCAGTCTCCTCATGAATGATGTGGGCATAAAAACCGGATTGCGAATCATTGAAGAAGCCGCAGACCGCATTGTTCGACTGATCAAAGACGAGGATTTGAAGCGCAAATTAGGGGAAGCCGCCAGAGAGAGTGTAAAAAAACGTTTTCTGCTCAATCACCTTTTGGAAAAGTATTTGGATCTTTTTAACTCATTTGAAACCAAATACCGGTTAAAAAATAATGTTTATAATCCGTTTACGAAACAAAATATTTGGGAGGGGCTTCCGTGAACAAAAATAATGAAGAGTTTTATTTGAGGCAATTGAAGGATCAAATCAGAGAATGGGAAGAACAGCTGAATCAGGTGGAGACAGAACTGGATGACACGGACTGGGAATCAAAAATCGATTATAAGAAAAGAATTTCCGATATGAGGATCTTATTGGATGAAGAAAGAAAAAAAGTACTTAAAATGGGAGCAGCGGGCGGCGCCGAAAGAGACAGCTTGATAGAAGAGATTAATACTGACATAACCCGCATCGGAGGCTCTCTCCAACGAGTAGAAGACCGGTTAAATAATATCATGATGGATGCACAATAAATAAAATAAAGGAGGAAAAAATGAATAACAAAAATGCATACACCGAGGCCGCAGAGGCGAGATTGGATGAATTGAAAGCGGAAATTGATAAACTTCAAGCCCAAGCCAACCGCGAGAAGGCTGAATCCAAAATTGAGCTGCAGCAAAAACAGAAAGACTTGGAAAAAAAAAGGGATAGTGTAAAGAAAAGACTGTCCGAATTGAAAGACCAAAGTGAAGATGCCTGGGAAGATTTGAAAAAAGGGATCGAAGAGTCAATGGATGAGCTAAAGGAATCCATCGGCAAAGCACGGTCCCGTTTTCAAAGCTAGATAAAGGTAAGAGAAAGGGAGGATAAAATGAAAAACAT
>CAYRTV010000035.1:0-12719 GCA_964427225.1 uncultured Eubacteriales bacterium | reverse complement strand
CGAATCAGGCCCCGTTGCAGATGAAGAATTGGAAAAACGGGATCTCAAAATAGATCAGCTTATTTTAGAAAAAACACCTCCGGCACAAAAGAAAAAGCTTCTCCGCCGTATAAAACAGGATCACGGATTATCCTCCGGCCAAGAATTGGAGCGCCTGGCTAATATTCAAGCCGTCAAGCAATTTCGTGAACGGCATCATGTGCCTTATCTTTCTCCTTACTATTACTAGCCTGAATTATTCACGGGTCGAGATTGCCGCAGATGCGAGGAGCAGGGCATGAAGCTGCGATATTTCACCGCGAATGCCCTGCAACAAGGCAGATGCGGTGAGAGTCGGCCCGCTCAAAGGGTAAAAAAATTGCGATTCAAATATAAATATGAATGTGAAAAACTTTCCACTTGAATTTTCAATAAAAATCATGTTAATCACAGAAAAGAATATAATTATAAAAACAGCGCAATTTTTTTATGAATATTTCAGGCTAGAATAGCTCGGGCCTTTTTTCTTGTCTGAACAGGAGCGGAGGCCGGGCCCGATGCCGCGGAGCCGGATGCGGTTCATTAAGCAAGGCAGTCTAAGATCCCCACGGCCGCTGCCGCGGCCTCAGGATGACATGTGTATGCTGCCGCAGGCTGGGAATGACACAAAGGGCCGGCATGACATGCAACCGGCGGAGCTGCCTGCGGGGCCGGCTGACGCGATATGGAAGATTTAACCCTTCCGATTTTTTTCGAAAATCCGCCGCAGCCCGTCAAGGACCAAATGCGGCTCAAAAAAATCGATTTCTTCAATGTCATTAAATATCAGGAAGGCCGCTCCTCCTGTCGCAATAACTTTGGCCGCTCCTCCCAATTCCCGTTTCATTTCCCGGATTATGTTTTTAACCAATCCAATATATCCGAAATAAAGCCCGGAATGCATGCTGGCGTTGGTGTTTTTCCCGATAGCCTTATGGATTTTTTTTAATTCAACCCGGGGCAGCTTAGCTGTTTTTAAATAAAGAGCCTCTGCAGAAATATGAATTCCCGGGGCAATGGCGCCTCCTAAATAATCGCCTGAGGCAGAGACAGCATCGAATGTCGTAGCCGTGCCGAAATCCAAAACAATACAGGGGGCCCCATATTTCTCCCGGGCTCCGACGGCGGAAACAATTCGGTCGGCACCCACCTCCTGGGGGTTATCATATAAGACGGCGATTCCGGTTTTTAAACCCGGACCGACGATCAATGGACGAACGCCGAAAAATTCACGGGTCAATTTCTGAAATACGGGAGTCAGCGGCGGCACCACACTGGATATGATCACATCCTTAATATCGTCTTTTTTAATGCCGCTCATAAAAAAAAGACTGTTCAGCTTAACTTTATATTCATCACATGTGTTTTTCCGGTCTGATTTAATTTTCCAAAAATGCCCCAGCACATTCCGGCTGAAAACTCCAACGGCAATACTCGTATTCCCAATATCAATAGCCAGCAGCATGATGCGCCTCCCGGGAAAATAGAGCAGCGGCTCCATCCTTTTTATTCATGATTATGTTCATTGGATTCAGCGCCGCCGGAGACACGGAGGCGAGCATTCAGTCTCTTTTCCAGTTCGCGTTCGGCGGCTAACATTTCCTGCTTGACCTGCTCTGTTACCATCTCCCGGACTGTCTTTTCTTTTTTCTCCCACGCTCTTTCAATCCGCGAATCCAGCTCTGCGGAATCCGGAGATTCCGGTTCCTCCGGAAGCGAAAGCGGGGCCGTATCATGTTCCAGGCATTGGTTAACCCTGGAAACTAAACTATTGGAGTCCAGCGGCATCCGGATTAAATCCTCGAATACCACGCCGGATAACCGGTCTTTCTTAACCTGCTCCAGAAATCCTGACACCAGAAACAGGGGAATATCCCGGAGCCGGCTTTGATTTCTCAATTGCGGGCCTAACTCATATCCATCTTTTCCAGGTAACGCGGTGCTGAGAAGAATAACATCCGGTTCGATTTCAGCGGCCATATCCAAAACCTCGTTCCCACTCTGAGAGGTATAGACATCAAATCCCGCTGACTGGAACGAGATCCTTATACGTTCCAGGAAAGATTTTCCTGGCGACGCCGCTAATAGTGTCCGTTTCATTTCATTCTCTTCCGCATATCGGAATGTCCCGGCCGTTTAATACTCGAGATAAACACTTTTTTCTCCCAGCATATCCTCCAGCCGGCTGGTCAATTCTCTTGATGGCCGAACTGCCTGCACTTCAACGGATTGCGCCATAATCCGGTATCCATTGTCGCCTTCCAAAGCAAACTCGACCGGACAATCGCCCGGGAACTCTTCCAATAATGCCTTAAGTTTAAGATAAACCGGTTTCTCGAGTCCGGGAAGACGCAACTGCAGAAGAAGCCGTTTGGCCAGCCTTTCCAGAGCCACATCCAGAGAATAAATCGCCCCCATAATGATTCGGGGGGAATCCCCGTCGCCTTGGACTTGCCCTTTTAGAAAAACCAGGTTATCCTCCCTTATGGCATCATAATATTTCTGATAGGAATCAGGAAAGGCCACAACTTCGACGCGCCCATTCATATCTTCTAAGATAAATGTGGCCATTCTTTCATCCCGACGGGTCTTCAGTGACCGCACCGACATAACGATACCAGCCAATTTGACGTCACCCCGGGCAGAAGAGTTATCTTCCAAATCATTGATGGAATGAGTGACCAGATTGCGAATCTGTTTTTTAAACTGAGTCAAGGGGTGGTCCGTAAAATAAAAGCCCAGTGCTTCCTTTTCATACGCCAATAATTCCGCTTTTTCCCATTCCGGCATATGTTCGATTTCCTTGGGAAACGGCGGCGGCTTCATATGGCCTGAACCAAACAGGGTTGCTTGCCCGGAATGACGCATTTGAGAAAAATCATGCGTGTATTCGATGATCCTGTCGATACAATGGAAACAATGCGCCCGTTTCCACCCCAGCGAATCCAAAGCCCCTGATTTAATCAGGCTTTCTATCACTTTGCGGTTGAAGGCTTTCGGTTCAATTTCCCGGCAAATATCGAAGGGCGAAGAAAACGGTCCTTTCCGGTCACGGATCTTAATAATTTCCCGGACCGGTCCTTCCCCAAGGTTTTTAATGGCAGCCAGTCCAAAATGAATGGCTCCCTCTTCGACCTGAAAATTCAACCCGCTGGCATTGATATCCGGAGGCAGAACCGGAATGTCCATCTCCCGGCATTCATTGATGTATTTGACCACTTGGGATGTCGCTCCCCGTTCGGCTTCCGATGTCATCAACGCCGCCATATAATAAAGGGGAAAGTGGGCTTTTAAATATGCGGTTTGGTATGCCAAATATGCGTATGCCGCACTGTGTGATTTGTTGAATCCATATCCTGCAAAATAATCAATTTTTTCGAAGATTTTCTGCGCATCCGCCTTAGAGAAACCTTTTTTTTGTGCCCGGTCGATAAAACGTTTCTTCATCGACTTCATTACGGATTTTTTCTTTTTTCCCATCGCTTTACGAAGCAGATCTGCTTCAGCCAAAGAAAAATCTGCAATATCCGTAGCGATGCGCATGACCTGTTCTTGATATACAATCAAACCATTGGTTTCCTGCAGAATGGGCTCCAATTCAGGCAAGTCATATTGAATCATACTTGGATCGGATTTGCGTTTGATGAAATCTTCGGTCATGCCGCTCTGCAGAGGTCCCGGCCGGTACAGCGCATTCAAAGCAATCAAATCCCGGAAATTCTCCGGCTTATAGCGGCGAAGGAGATCTTTCATCCCCGAGCTTTCAAATTGAAAAACCCCATCCGTGTTTCCGTTCTGAAAAACAGCAAAAGCTTTAGCGTCGTCAAGAGGAATCATCTCCAAATCAATATTTTTTCCCGTACTCTCTTTGACTTGATTGATGGTGTCCTGAATGACGGTCAAGTTTCTCAGTCCCAGAATATCCATTTTCAGAAGACCGATTGCTTCCACATCCTGCATGGGAAACTGAGTGGTGACCTCTTGCCGGGTGGACTGATAAAGGGGAGCAAATTCAACCAGCGGACGGGGGGTTATAACAATACCGGCAGCATGAATGGAAGGATGGCGGACCTGCCCTTCCAGCCGCTGAGCAACCGTAAGCAGTTCATTTATCCTCTGGTCATTCCCGGCTAATTCCTTAAGCTGGGGAATCTTTTTTGAGGCGGCTGCAATAGATGAATCCTCTCCCATGGCGGGAATCATCTTGGCGACTTTATCGACTTCGGACAGCGGCACTTCCAAAGCCCTGCCTACATCCCGCACCGCTTGCCGGGCCGCCATGGTCCCAAAGGTAATGATTTGGCAAACGTTTTCTTCCCCGAATTTCTCTTTAACATACGCGATCACTTCATCCCGCCGCCGGCCGCAAAAATCGATATCAATATCAGGCAGGCTGATTCGTTCCGGATTTAAAAACCGTTCAAACAAAAGATCGTACTCCAGAGGGTCAAGCGCTGTAATTCCCAGGCTGAAAGCCAGCAAACTTCCGGCCGCCGACCCTCTTCCGGGACCAACAGGTATCCCCCGAACCCGGGCCTCCCGGATCAAATCCCAAACGATCATAAAATAGCCCTCAAATTCCATTTCCCGAACCAGCTTCATTTCTCTTTCCAACCGGTCCCGGTACTCTTTCGCAGGAGGCAGCTCGCCTCTTTCTATCCTTGGTTTCATCAGCTCCATTTTGCGGCGGAATCCGTTTTTAACGACTTTGTCGAAATAACGGCTTAAGGGCACTTCCCCCGGCGGTTTAAAATGAGGCAGAAAATATTGATTAGAAGACAGGTCAAACCGGCACTTGGAGGCGATATCCAGCGAATTCTGCAAGGCATCCGGAACATTATGAAATATTTCTTCCATTTCCTCTGCGGTTTTAAAATAAAACTCCTGGGACCCAAAGCGGATTCTGTTTTTATCCTGAACTTTTTTGTTGGTTTGAATACACAGGAGCACATCATGGCTTTCCGCGTCTTTTTTCTCCAGATAATGCACATCATTAGTAGCGATCAGGGGAATATCCAATTTGCGGGCCAATTGGATCAGCCGGGGATTAATTCTTTGCTGGGGCTCTAGTCCATGGTCCTGGATCTCAATATAAAAATCCCCCGGAGCAAAGATATCCTTGTACTCCCGGGCAGCGGCTTCAGCCAGCTCGTCCTGGTCATGAGCCATATGATCGCTGACCTCACCTTTAAGGCATCCGGATAATGCCACCAGCCCCTGGTTATACTGGGCCAGCAACTGTTTATCCACCCGCGGCCGGTAATAAAAACCCTCGCGGTAGCTGCGGGTTATCAGCCGGCATAAATGCTTGTACCCGGTTTCATCCTTAACCAGGAGCACTAAATGATAATGATTGATGCCCTGTGGGCCGGGCTTTTTGACTTTATGCCCGCGGGGGGCGACATAAACTTCGCAGCCGAGGATGGGTTTTATATTCCGGTCTCTAGCCTTTTGAAAAAACTGCACAGCTCCAAAAATATTGCCGTGATCCGTCATGGCAACCGCCGGCATCCCAAAAGCCACTGCCGTATCAAGCAATTCATCCAGATTCAAGGCGCCGTCCAGGATACTGAACTCCGTATGATTATGCAGATGCACAAATTGTGAAGCCATTGTATTTATACGCCCTCTGCTGCCATATGCTTTTCAGCGGCCTTCTTCTCCAGCCTTTTCATTCCCATTCAATGGTTCCGGGAGGCTTGGAGGTTATATCATAAACCACTCTATTTACATCTTCAATTTCATTGACAATCCGATTGGAGATCCGGGTTAAAAGCACGGGGTCGGAATGGAACCAGTCGGCGGTCATTCCATCCAGGCTTTGCACCAGGCGAACCGCCACAACCCATTGATAGGTGCGTTTGTCTCCCATCACACCTACGGTTTTAACCGGAAGCAAAATGGCAAAAGCCTGCCATAACTCCTCATACACTCCCGCTTTTTTTACTTCATCCACAACAATAGCATCCGCCGCCCGGATGGTTTGGATGCGTTGGGGTGTAATCTCCCCTAGAATACGAACCGCCAATCCCGGACCGGGAAAAGGATGCTGCTGGATAAAATCTTCATCCACCTCCATTTCCCGTCCCAATTTCCGGACTTCATCCTTGAACAATTCCCGCAGCGGTTCCACCAGTTTAAAATTCAAACTTTCCGGGAGGCCTCCGACATTATGATGGGATTTAATGCTGGCTGAAGGACCTTTAACTGGATTGCTTTCAATAACATCCGGATAGATGGTCCCTTGAGCAAGAAAATCGACTTCGCCCAGTTTCCGGGCTTCCTGCTCGAATATCCGGATAAATTCCTCACCGATTATTTTGCGCTTTCTTTCCGGTGACACCACACCTTTTAATTTCTTGAGAAATTGTGATGCGGCATCCACGGCATCCACCCGCAGTCCAAAACGGTTTCTGAATTTTTCCAATAATTCAGCATATTCATCCTTCCGCAAGAGACCGTTATCCACAAAAATGCATACCAATCGGTCTCCCACGGCTTTATTGACCAAAACCGCCGTAACCAGGGAGTCAACTCCGCCGCTTAATCCGCAAATCACTTTGCCGTTTCCCACCTGGCCCCGGATTTGTTTTATTTCTCTCTCGATGAAAGACCCTATATTCCAGTCGGGTTTCAATCCTGCAATATCAAAAACAAAATTGGATAAAACCTTCCGTCCCTCTTTGGTATGTATAACTTCCGGATGAAACTGAACTCCGAAATAGCCTTCCTCCCGGTTTTCGATCACAGCCGCAGCGCAGTTTTCCGTGGCTGCGGTGACGTGAAATCCTTCCGGGGCGGACTCCACCTTATCGCCATGGCTCATCCAAACTGGGGACTGATCCTCAAGTCCCGCCAGCAGGCCCGTATCATCTTTTAATTCCATCGCCGCGAATCCATATTCTCTTTTGGCGGAGGAAGCGACCTTTCCTCCCAGAATCTGCGCCATCAGCTGCAGACCATAACAGATCCCTAAAACCGGAAGCTTCATATCCAAAACGGCCCTGCTTATCCGGGGAGCATCCGCATCATAAACGCTTCCGGGACCGCCGGAAAGGATAACGGCCCCAGGATTTTTTTCTTTTATCACCTTAAGCGGGACATGAAAGGGCAAAATTTCGGAATACACGCCCAGCTCTCTTATTTTTCTGGCGATAAGCTGGGTATATTGAGACCCAAAATCCAGGACGATGACATTGTTCATGTATCGATTTTAACAAAGCCGGAGAGACTTGGTAAAGATATTTTCCGGTTTAATCCAAAAATCGTTCTCTGCAGCGCGCTGCGCATTTTCGGTTCAGCGTAAACATTGGACGGCTGATTGACTTAACCTCTTGTATTCTTTACTATTAGTAATTATGGACCATGAAAAAATACTGCAAGATTTAACTATTGATACAGATTCGAAAATCATCCTTTTAGTCATGGACGGGTTGGGCGGGCTACCGGAAAACGGAAAAACCTCTCTCGAGGCGGCCCATACACCCTACCTGGATGACTTGGCTAAAAAAGGCGAATGCGGTTTAACCGAGCCGATCTTTATGGGGATTACTCCAGGAAGCGGCCCTTCTCATATGGCTCTATTCGGGTATGACCCCACCCGGTATTTTCTGGGTCGGGGTATCCTGGAAGCTCTGGGCATTGATGTCAAGGTCGGAAAAGGGGATCTTGTAGCCCGGGGAAATTTCGCCACCCACGAAAATAATACTATTGTCGACCGCAGGGCCGGCCGCATTCCCACCGAAAAAAATGAAGAGCTGTGTTCCCGGCTCAACCAATCCTTCGATGAAGTGGATGGCGTAAAGGTTCAATTCTTCCCCGGCAAAGAGCACCGGTTTGTCATTAAATTATCCGCCCCCGGCTTGTCGGATGAACTCACCGACGCCGATCCGCAAAAAGACGAAAAGCCCCGAATGAAAGCCCAGCCTCAGAACCAAGCGGAAGAGGCCCGGAAAACCGCTGGTATTGTCAATACAATCATTGACCACATCAACGATATTCTGACGGATGAACCCAAGGCCAACACGGCCCTGCTGCGGGGTTTTTCCAAACACCCCACGATTCCATCCATGCAGGAATTGTTCAAATTAAATCCTGCCGCAATCGCCAATTATCCCATGTACCGGGGTCTGGCTAAAATCGTGGGGATGGATGTACTGGATGTGGGGACGGAAATGGATGATTTACTTGATGCCCTTGAAGAGCATTATCACAAACACAATTTTTTCTACGTCCATGTCAAAAAAACGGACTCCTACGGCGAAGACGGAAATTACGCGGAGAAAAAAAAGGGCATCGAGCAAACAGATGCCTTTATTCCCCGGATTCAGGCCTTAAATCCGGATGTACTGGTGGTTACCGGAGATCATTCCACTCCCTGTATATTAAAATCCCATTCCTGGCATCCCAATCCATTTTTACTGGTCTCGCCCTATGTTATGCCGGATAAAGCCGAGCATTTTTCTGAAAGAGAATGCAGCAGGGGATATCTGGGCCGGTTTCCGGCCCTCTATGCCGTTCCTTTAATGTTAGCGCATGCTTTGAAAATGAAAAAATTCGGAGCCTGAACCGGCATAGACCGATTGACACATTTTGACCTGTTATATAGAATTTATAGAGTCGCATCATGAAGAAAGTATCAACCGTACTGGCGGTTCTTATAAGCTGCCTCTTCGTCCTTAACCCCGGAAGTGCGTTTCAAAAAGACGGCCGGGTTGAAATCCACAATCTACGGCACCATACCCACCCCACCTTCACCCGGATCGTTTTGGATATCGGCGAAGTGCGGGAATATGTTCATAATAAGCTGGTCAAACCGGACCGTTTTTATGTGGATGTTTTCCAGGCTAAATTGAACCCGATTCTGCACGGAACCGCCATTCCCATAGAGAACGAGTATCTGCAGCGTATCCGGATTGCCCAAAAAAATCCCACCACCGTTAGAATGGCTGTGGATTTGAATTTTCAGAAGATCGACCGGTACCGGGTATTTCACCTCCCTGATCCTTTTAGAATCGTTGTCGATATCTACCCTCTTAATAACGGCACCGTCCATCCCGCGGAGCCCACCAAAAGCGGATACAGCATCGCCCGCCAACTGGGCCTGGGCATACATAGAGTGGTCATCGATCCGGGACACGGCGGCAAAGATCCGGGTTGTGTGGGACGGAAAGGACTGCTGGAAAAAGAAGTGGTTTTGGATGTTTCGGAACGATTAAAAAAACTGCTGACCACCCGGATGGATTTAGAGGTGGTTATGACTCGTGAATCGGATATCTTTATTCCGGTTGAAAACCGCCCGGTGATCGCGAATCAGAAGAAGGCCGATCTGTTTGTTTCAATCCACGCCAACTCCAATCCCAGAAAAACCCATACCGGAATCGAGACATTTTTCCTCAATTTCAGCTTGGACCCTTCCGTCAATGAGATTGCCGCAAGGGAAAATGCCACCTCGACAAAAAATCTAGGTGAAATGAAGGATATTATCACTAAGATCGCCCAAAACAGTAAAATCGCGGAATCAAAAGAGCTTGCTGAGAAAGTCCAATCCGAATTAGTCGGCCATTTGAGCCGCGATTTCAGCGATATAAGAAATCTCGGTGTCAAGGGAGGCCCCTTTTGGGTGCTTATCGGAGGAGAAATGCCTTCGGTCCTGGTTGAAATTTCTCACCTCAGCAATCTTAAAGAAGAGGGGCGGCTGAATACTGCCGGATACCGGCAAAATATTGCAGAAGGAATTTATCAGGGAATCCTAAAATACATACAATCACTGGGAAAAGGATGAAAACATGAAAAGACGACATTTTTTAAAAGATATTGCCATAGGAAGCATGATATTGAATGCCGGGCCGGGCTTGTTTGCTCAAGGCACCAAACTGCCGGACCTGGCCGTGATCAAGGGGGATGATCCCTCCGCTATAACCAAAGCAGCCATCGCAGCCATTGGAGGCATGACCCGGTTTATCTCTAAAGGGGACAAAGTCTTGATCAAGCCCAATATCGGATGGGACCGCACCCCTGAGCAAGCGGCGTGCACAAACCCGGATGTTGTGAAAGCGTTGGTTGAACTTGTTTTGGAAGCGGGTGCCAAAAACGTCACCGTCATGGACAATCCCTGCAATCCTCCCCGGCGCACTTATGTCCGTTCCGGAATTGCGGATGCAGCCAAAGCCTCCGGAGCCGACGTTCCTTACCCGAATGATCATAAACTGAAAAAGACCGCTATCAACGGGACCGCTTTAAAGGAATGGGAAGTCTACCGCGATGTGCTGGAAGTGGATAGAATCATCAATGTCCCGATTGCCAAGCATCATAGTTTATCCCGTCTGACTTTGGGTATGAAAAACTGGCTGGGCGCTTTGGGCGGCAACCGGAACCAGCTCCACCAGGGTCTTGATCAGGCTATGGTGGATCTGTCAGCATTTTTCAAGCCGGCTTTGACTGTTCTGGATGCTTACCGTATTTTATACCGCAATGGCCCCCAAGGAGGCCGCTTGTCTGATGTCAAAATGCGCAATACGGTCGTGGCGGGAGTTGATTGGGTGGCTGTTGATGCAATGGGTGCCTCCTTTTTCGATTTAAAACCCGCAGACCTGCGTTTTCTGCAGATTGCTCATGAACGCGGATTTGGAGAAATCAATCTGGAGAATTTGAACATTGAAAAAAGAACGATCTAAGAAGTACCGGATAGTCCAATACCTGAGAATTGCCAGCCAGCTTTTCTTTTTCGGCCTCTTTTTCTATCTGCTGCTTAGAACTCATTTTCCGGGCCGGGATTATATAGGGCGTGTGGAGGTTTTTTTTCATTTTGATCCCTTAATCGCGCTTACAACCATTATAGCCGCCCGGGTTCTGCTGGTTTCTTTTGTTTTTGCCGCAATCACGCTGGCGGCGACTTTTGTTTTCGGCCGGTTTTTTTGCGGATGGTTTTGCCCGCTGGGATCCTTGCATCAATTTTTTTCACATGCTTTCAAAAAGACAAAATTCCTCCGGCCGAAGATACCCAAAAACAACCATACCGCTTGGAAGTATTATATCCTCATCTTTGTGCTGATTGGGACATTCTTTTCCCTTAATCTGGTTGGCATTTTAGATCCATTCTCTCTGCTTTACCGAACCTTCGCCGTCAGTGTTCTGCCGGCGGTCAACCATTCTTTTCAAAGCATGATCGGCATCCTTTACGATGTTGAGTTTTATGCCGCAGGAGATGCCCTGGTTCAATTCTTTGCCAATTTGGATATCAATGCAGTGTTTTTACAGGGCTTTTTTATCGGCGGCCTTTTTATCCTGCTGGTGCTTCTCAATATGCACCGGGAACGTTTTTGGTGCCGCTATCTATGTCCCCTGGGAGCATTCTTAGGAGCCGCCGCGCGCTGGAACATTCTTAAATTAAGGATTGATCCGGAAAAATGCATTGACTGCGGTTTATGTTCACGGCATTGCGAAACCCAGGCTGACCCTTACCCCAATGACAAATGGAAAAATTCTGAATGCATCTATTGTTTTACCTGCAGTTCCATTTGTCCGACCGCTGCCATCCGTTTTCCAGCCGGTTCCCAACCGGAACCCATATCCGCCGTCAATCTTTCCCGCCGGAAAATATTATTCACTTCCATTCTGGGCGCTGCAGCGGTTCCGTTCTTCCGGTTATCCCCGGCTGAAGCCCGGGCCTCAGAAAAACTCATCCGGCCGCCGGGTGCGCTTCCCGAAGATACATTTCTGCAGAAATGCGTCAAATGCGGAGAATGCATGAAAGTCTGCCCCACCAACGCCATCCAGCCGGTGTTGCTCGAAGCCGGGCCCAGCGGCATTTGGACCCCCAAACTGGTCCCGGAAATCGGATACTGCGAATATTATTGTTCCCTGTGCACCCAAGTTTGTCCCACCGGCGCCATTCAAGAATTGACGGTGGAGCAAAAAACTCAAGTAAAAATCGGGACCGCCTGGGTCGAAAAAAACCGCTGTATCCCCTGGAAATTCGGGGACCCCTGTATTGTATGCGAAGAGCATTGCCCGGTTTCGCCGAAAGCCATCAAATTGCTGGAAACCGAAGTCAAGACTCCAACCGAGGAAATTAAACGTCCCTTAGCCCCGGTGATAGATACTGAGCTTTGTACCGGGTGCGGCATTTGCGAAAACAAATGTCCGGTCGTGGATAAACCTGCCATCTATGTGACCAGTGTGGGAGAAAGCCGCTCGGAAGACAATCAGCTGCGTTTGGATGTGATTTCCGGCGGAGGAGGAATATATTAAAGTCGGCATGATGAACCTAATTTTAAGTGTTGTCCTGACATGGACCGTCGTCAATATTTTGAAGCCTTTCATCATCTGGATAAAAGAAGGCCGTATCAACCGGGATACCATCATACGGAACGGGGGAATGCCTTCCGGGCACACCGCCCTGGTCTCATCGCTGACCATGGCCATCTTCCTGGAAACCGGGCTTTCCGCTTTATTCTTAGTGGCGTTGGTTTTAACTTTTGTTGTCATTTATGACGCTGTGAGCATCCGTATGATAATCGAACGGCAGTCAAAAATCATAAACCAGCTGACTCAAAATCAAGAACATTTCCCCCGCTTGGTGGAAAACGTCGGTCATACGCCTATGGAAGTGGGTGTCAGTATATTGCTGAGTGTGATTATTCCTCTCCTGGTCTACTCTTTATAAGAGGAAACGGAGAGGAATAATCACACTCAGAGAT
>CAYRTV010000034.1:0-12725 GCA_964427225.1 uncultured Eubacteriales bacterium | reverse complement strand
TCTGCCGGCGACTTGTTTTTCGATGACATGGAGCTCGGCGACGGCAACTGGACCACCGGCGGTACCAATAATTCCTGGGCTATCTCTGAAGACCAGGAAGGATTTGAAAACCCATCCTATCCTGTGCCCAGCCCCACCCACTTCTGGAGCGATTCACCGGGAGCGGACTACGACCGCAACTGCGGTTCCTATCTGATGAAAGCGGCTGACCTGGACTTGTCCGCGTATGCCGGGCAGCCGGTCCACCTAGGTTTCGGGGCCGCCCTTTATATTGAAAACTATTACGATCACGCCTATGTAGAAGTATCCGGCGACGGCGGCGCCACCTGGACGCAGCTGACCGATTTTTCCGGGTATGGGCATTATTGGTGGCCCTACGACTTTGCTTTGCCGGAGAGTGTGAAAACTTCCCAGTTCCGGATTAGGTTCCGTATGGATACTGATAATTCCGTTGAATACTGGGGATGGCTGCTGGACGATATCGGTGTTGGGACCGACGTCACCTACGGCTATAATTCCTGGGGCGGGACGTCTACGGCTGCGCCGTATGTAACCGGAGCTGTGGCTATGTGCGCGGCATATTTTCCTTCCGAATCTATGTCCGCCCGCAAAGACCGCATTCTCAATAGCGTCATGCCGCTCTCATCGTTAAGCGGAAAATGCGTATCCGAAGGGATGCTGAATTTATATAACGCCCTGACCTATTCCCCGCTTATTTCCGGAACAGTGACCGCCGGCGGCTCCGGGCTGGAAAGCGTCTACATGAACGGGCTGCCGCATGATACCTTTACAAACGGAAGCGGCGATTACGAAGACTATGTTGTTTCCGGGTGGGGCGGCACAGTCACTCCGGCTTTGACCGGATATACCTTCACACCGGCCAACCGCACATACAGTGGAGTCGCCGCCGATCAAACCGGGGAAGACTATACAGCCGCTCTCATCACTTACACGATTTCAGGAATCGTCACCGAAGGCGGCTCCGGATTGGAAAACGTAGTCATGAACGGGCTGCCCGGTGACCCGGTCACCAATTCGCTGGGCGAGTATTCGGGGACGGTGGATCACGGCTGGAGCGGAACAGTCACACCGGTTCTTGATTGTTATACCTTTACACCCGCTTCTATGGATTACACCAATGTCACCGCCAACCAGACCGGAGAAGACTACACCGCCGCATTGGATACCTATACAATTTCCGGTACTGTTTCGGAAGGAGGCTCCGGACTGGAAGACGCAGTCATGAGCGGACTGCCCGGCGACCCGGTCACCAATTCGCTGGGTGAATATTCCGGCACTGTCGACTGCGGATGGTCCGGCACGGTAACACCGTCACTGGCCGGGTATACCTTCTCCCCCGCCTCGTCTGATTATACCGATGTCCACAGCGACCAAACCCAGGATTATACAGCCACACTCAACACCTACACCATCGCCGGAACTGTCACTTCCGGCGGCTCCGGACTTTCCGGTGTCACTATCGGCGGTCTGCCCGCCTCACCCGTTACAATCGCCGACGGAACTTACAGCGACACGGTCGATCACGGCTGGAGCGGCACCGCGACACCCGCCCTCGCAGGCTATACGTTTACTCCGGCTAATATCCCATATTCTAATGTCACCGCCGACCAGACCGGCCAGGACTACACGGCATCCCTAATCGGTTTAACCATTTCCGGGACTGTGACTGCCGACAGCTTAGGCTTGGCCGGGGTCAATATGACCGGACTGCCGGCGGCCCCGGACACAGCCGGCGACGGTTCCTACAGCGATACCGTCGATTACGGCTGGGGCGGGACTGTTATTCCGATTCTGGCCGGATACATCTTTACTCCCGAATCCATCGCTTATTCCAATGTCACCGCCGACCAGGCAGACCAGGATTACACCGCCGAAGCTGTTTATCCCAATTCCGCTTCCAACTATCAGGTGATTCCGGAAGTCCTCTGGGCTCCGGCCACCGGCGGCGGCGTCTGGATGACCGAAGTTCAAATTACAGATGTATCAGGAGGATCAGAAGTATCCGTGTATTTTAATGCCGTGACCGGCGAGCGAAGGGGGCCCTTCACTTTATGGACCAACACCACCAGAGATTTCAGCAAAAAGTTCAACAATATACTGGATGCTTTGAACGATTTGGATACGGGATTCAGCTATTACGGCAACGGGGGGGCGATAGAATTCATTACCCAGGACGCCGATCACAAAATCCAGGTGACGGCCAGAACCAGCAACGGCGACTACTCCAAGACATTTCAGGGATTGAACCACAATGATGACAACACGGCATCAACCGGACGGTCCATGATGATTCAGAATCTGGTATCCAATGACACATTCCGCACCGCTTACGGAGGATTCAATCCGACCGACGATTCCATAACCGTTGAATTCGAATTAATCGACAGCAGCGGCAACACCATCGGCTCTTCCTTTACACGAAGTTTTTCCGGACGGCAATATAGTGGATTTTCTCCCTTTACAGAAGCCGGCG
The DNA here is from genome assembly GCA_964427225.1 of uncultured Eubacteriales bacterium. GTDB lineage: Bacteria > Acidobacteriota > Aminicenantia > Aminicenantales > Aminicenantaceae > CAYRTV01. The sequence continues at coordinate 10,231 of CAYRTV010000034.1, read as the reverse complement.
TTCCTTATCCGGATTATACTTTTGACAATGCCTGGATGAAGATCACCCATGTTTCCGGAAGCGGGGAACTGATGAGTTACGGCGCCACCGCCAATAACAATACCAATGACCCGGCTGTACATATGGCTGTCCAGGCCGCGGATATCGGCGGCTATAATTCTCCCTCCGACTATCAGGTGATTCCGGAAGTCCTCTGGGCACCGGCGACAGGCGGCGGTACCTGGATGACCGAAGTCCAGATCACGGATATAACCGGCGGTTCTGAAGTCTCGGTCTATTTTAATTCGGTTACCGGTGACCGCCGCGGGCCCATTGCCCTCTTTACCGGCAGCGGACCGGGAGTCAGCGTCAAGACCGGTAATTTACTGAATATACTCGCCCAACTGGATCCAGGCTATGACTACTCCAATCAAGCAGGCGCAGTCGAATTTACCACTCAGGACGCAGACCATAAAATCCAGGTCATCGCCCGCACCAAAAACGGCAACTATTCCAAAACCTTTCAGGGCATCAATCCGCATGACGCCAACACGCTCTATACCGGACGCACTCTTATGGTGCAGAACACGGTTTCCGATGATTCATTCCGGACCGCTTTCGGCGCTTTCAATGCATCCGATGAAGCCGTTGAAGTTCTTATAACGCTGATGGATGAATTCGGCAATACCATCGGTTCTTCGGTGGCGAAAACTTTTTCCGGCCGCAGTTATCAGGGCTTTTCCCCCTTTACTGAAGCAGGCGCTCCCTATCCCAGTTACAGTTATGACAACACCTGGATTAAAATTGAAGTGACTTCAGGCAATGGGACACTGATGGTCTACGGCGCTACGGCGAACAGCACAACCAATGATCCGGCTGTGCACAGAGGCGTGCAGTACTGACGACAAGCCTGCGCCAGCAGGCCGTGAGGATCTTAGACTGCTTCGCCTAGTATAACGGCATCGACTCATTTGCCGAGGCAGCCTAAGATTCCCGTCGCTTCGCTCCGGGAATGACATGAGGCCAGTCCCTCGGAGTCGCCGTATTTCGTCTGCAGGCGGCTGAGCTCCTGCTTGAGATTTTCCGCGACAGCGGCATAGGCTGGAGCTCCGTAAACATTGTTCATTTCCAGAGGATCCTTGTCCAGGTCGTAAAGCTCCCATGCCTCAATATCATAATAAAACCGCACCAGCTTATAGCGTTTAGTGCGGACGCCGAAATGACGTTTGACCATATGGACGGCCGGATATTCATAATAATGATAATAGTGGGCCCGCCGCCATTCCGGCTCTTCCCCGCCCCGAATGAGCCGTGAAAGAGAGGCTCCCTGCATATCCGCGGGAACCGGAACGTCTGCGGCATCTAAAAGAGTCGGCGCGAAATCCAGGTTGCTGACGAGATCAGTATTGACTGAATCTGCCGGAATGCGTCCCGGAAGCCGGGCTATAAACGGCATCCGCAGGGATTCTTCATAGATGAACCGCTTGTCAAACCACCCATGCTCGCCTAAATAAAAACCTTGAGCCGACGTATAGATCACCAATGTATTCTCCGCCAGGCCGGCGGAATCCAGATAATCCAGCACCCGTCCGATGCTTTCGTCCACCGCCTGGATGCATCCGAGATAGTCTTCAAGATAACGCTGGTATTTCCAACGGAAAAGTTCCTTTCCTTGAGGCTTATTTTCTTCATACCAGGCTTTTTTTGGTGCATACGCGTTATCCCAGGCCTGTTTCTGCCCCGGCGTCATGCGGTCCGGAGCTTCTTCCATTTTCAGGTCATAATCCGGAAGCATATCCTTCGCAATGGACATCTCCTGTTCCCGGACCGCCTCAGAACGGGTGGCATAAAATTCCCGTCCGCAGAGCTTAGAACATGTCGGTTTCATTTTATAGTAAAGAGAGAAGAATAAAGAGTAAAGATTTTAATTGACTGTCTATCTTGATTTTGATAAAAAGTTTTTAGAATTGCGGGACACGCAAACAGTGCATTTTTCAATAGAATAGGTTAATAGGCACTAAACCAATAAAAGGAGGATCAGGTGAAGGGGAGAAAAAGTATTATAGCAGGCATAGGGATTTGTTTGGTTTTTGCGATTTTTTTGACCGGGCATTCCCCGGTTCAAAACCGGCCGCAGCCGATTCCGCAGGACAAACCCAATTACGCGGAAGGGCGGGTCATCGTCAAATTCAATCAGGGAATCGGCAGAGAACAGGTCCGCCGGGTGGCAGCGGCATACAGCCTGGAAATGGTACAAAATTATCCGGCTATTTCGCAGGCGATGGGTTTTGAATACAGTGTGCTGGCATCCAAGACCAAAACCACCCCTCAGCTGATTCAGGAATTGAGCCGCGATCTGCGGTTCGCCGTCGTCGAGCCGGATTACATCCGTACTGTCGATTCGGTCATCCCCAATGACACTGATTTCGAGGATCTATGGGGCCTGCATAACACCGGCCAGGAGGACGGAACCGAAGATATCGACATTGACGCACCCGAAGCCTGGGAGTTGACCACCGGTTCGAACAGTATGGTGGTAGCGGTCATCGATACCGGTATCGACTATAAACATCCCGACCTGCAGGCCAATATCTGGACCAATCCGGGAGAAATCCCCGGCAACGGCATCGATGATGACGGCAACGGCTGGGTGGATGATGTCCACGGCATAAACGCCATTGTGGAAACCGGCGATCCCATGGATGATCACACTCACGGCACCCATGTGGCCGGAACCATCGGCGCGGAAAGCAACAACAGCACAGGTGTGGCCGGGGTCAACTGGAACGTCAAGATGATCGGGGCTAAATTTTTGAATGATGTTGGATGGGGCTACACCTCGGATCAGGTGCAGTGCCTGGATTACATCTATGACCTAAAAGCCTCCCATGCGGTCAATATCGTCGCTGTCAATGCCTCTTACGGCGGCGGCGGATCCAGCACCGCTGTCAGCGACGCCATCACCGCCCTTGGGACACAGGGTATCCTTTTCTGCGCCGCGGCCGGCAACAGCGGTGACGATAACGACACCACACCTCATTATCCATCGTCCTATCCGCTTGACAACATCATCGCAGTCACCGCCGTAAACCGCACCGGCGGCCAGGTCTACAATTACGGAGCGACCAGTGTGGATTTAGGCGCTCCGGGTTATTCCATACTGAGTTCCCTCTGCGGATTCTATTTTCCGGAATCCGGGGACCTTTTCTATGATGACATGGAATCCGGCGCAGGCAAGTGGACCACCGGAGGTACCAAAAACACGTGGGCTATCACTACCGACCAGGAAATTTTTGATAACGCCAGTAATCCCGTCCCCAGTCCGCCGAATTTCTGGAGCGACTCTCCGGGAACCAATTATGCAGCGGATACCAATTCCTATCTGATGACCAGCTCCAATCTTGACCTATCCGCCTACTCCGGCAGTCCGGTTTATGTGGGATTCGGGGCCGCAATGCAAATTGAAGAAGATTATTGGGACCATGGTTACATAGAAGTTTCCGGCGACGGCGGCAGCACTTGGATTCCCTTGAACGATTTTTCCGGATATTCCTACTACTGGTACCCCAATTTCAATTACGCCCTTCCCGATAAAGTCAAAACCTCGCAGTTCAGGCTGAGATTCCGGCTGGCCAGTGATGATTCTTTTGAATACCCCGGATGGCTGCTGGATAATATCGGCATCGGCACGGATGTGGGCTACGGCTATTCAGCTTTATCCGGCACATCCATGGCCACCCCGCATGTGACCGGGGCCGTCGCCCTGATGGCCTCCTATTTTCCCTCTGAATCCATGGCCGGCCGGAAAGCACGGATTCTCAACAACGTGATGCCTTTGGGCTCACTTAGCGGAAAGTGTGTCACCGGAGGCATGCTCAATCTGTATAATGCTTTGACGGATACCCCGGCTGTTTCCGGAACCGTAACCGTCTGGGGCGGAGGCCTGGAAAATGTTTACATGGACGGCCTGCCCCATGATGTTTTCACCGATGTAAACGGCGACTACACCGATTATGTGCTGTCCGGCTGGAGCGGAACCGTGACCCCGGCATTAACTGGGTATGCTTTCAGTCCGGCTGACCGGACCTATACCGATGTCACCTCCGATCAGACCGGACAGGACTATACGGCCGATCCGGATGATTACACTCTTTCCGGCACGGTGACCGAATCCGGATCCGGGCCTCTGTCAGGTGTTGCCATCACCGGTCTGCCCGGGGCTCCGGTGACCACCGGCGACGGCACTTACAACGATACCATTGAACACGGATGGAGCGGCTCGGCTGTCCCGGCTTTATCCGGGTATGTATTCGAGCCGAGAACCCGGGACTACAGCGGCGTTACGTCCGGATTCAGCGATCAGGACTATACCGCCGAGATGGAACTGTATAATTCACCGGACAGTTATGTGGTCATTCCCGAAGTGCTGTGGGCGCCGGCATCAGGCGGCGGGGAATGGAAGACCGAAGTCCAGATCACCGACGTCACCGGTGGAGCGGACGTTTCCGTATACTTCAACTCATCCACCGGTGACCGGCGCGGACCGATCGCGCTTTACAACAGCTCCGGCCGGGATACCAGTGTGAAGGCCGGCAATTTGCTGCAGGTGCTGGAGGCGCTGGATTCCGGCTACAGCTACTACGGCAAAGCCGGTGCCGTTGAATTTGTTACCCAGGACGCCGGCCACCGCATCCATGTAATGGCCCGCACCAGCAACGGGGATTACTCCAAAACTTTCCCAGCGCTCACCGCAAGCGGCCCGCATGTCGTCTACGGAGCCCAGGCGATGATGATCCAGAATCTGGTTTCCAATGACACCAGCCGGACCGCCTACGGCGGATTCAATCCAACCGATGATTCGATCACGGTGGAATATGAATTGTTTAACAGCAGCGGCAGCACCATCGGCTCCACATTCACCAAAATGTTCACCGGCCGCCAATACCAGGCTTTGAATGTCTTCAATGAAGCCGGAGTTCCTTATCCCGCCAACTCCTTTAACAATGTGTGGATGAAGATTACACCTGTATCCGGTTCCGGAAAACTGATGAGCTACGGCGCTACCGCCAACAATATCTCCAATGATCCGGCCGTGCATCCGGCGGTTTTAGTAACAGGCAGCGGCGAGATGAATTCCCCTTCCAATTACAAAGTGATTCCTGAAGTTCTTTGGGCGTCAGCAAGCGGCAGCGGAGACTGGAAGACCGAAGTCCAAATCACCGACATAACCGGCGGGTCGGAGATCTCGGTATATTACAACTCTATCACCGGCGACCGCCGCGGGCCGATTTCGCTCTTCACAGGAAGCGGACCCGGCGTCAGCGGAAAAACGGCCAACCTGCTGCAATCTCTGGAGGCTTTGGATCCCGGCTTTTCTTATTACGGCACCGCCGGGGCGGTTGAGTTTGTGACCCAGGACAGCAGCCACACAATCCATGTGATCGCCCGCACCTACTGCGGAAACTATTCAAAAACATTTCAAGGACTTAACCTGGTGGATGAGAATACGGCCGGATACCTCCGGCCGGTCATGGTGCAGAATTTGGTCAGCGACAGCACTTTCCGCACGACTTTAGGCATGTTCAATCCCGGGACCAATCCAATCACCGCGGAATTTTCAATTATTGACCAGGACGGGAATACAGCCGGGACACCTTTCTCCATAACTTTCAACAGCAAGCAATTCACTCCGATCAATCCTTTTGTTGAAGCCGGGGTGCCTTACCCGTCCGACAGTTATTCTAATACCTGGATTCGAATAGACGTCACCTCCGGGGCTGATCAGTTGTTTGTATACGGAGCTACAGCCAACAATACCTCCAATGATCCGGCCGTGCACAGGGTGGTGCAGTATTGACGGCCCCTTGTCATTCCCGAGGAGCGTAGCGACGTCGGAATCTTAGACGGCATCGTTTTGCTCGCTTCGCTCGCGTTACTTGCGTTTATCGCGTTCATCGCGTTCTTTTAATCCATATAAGTCCGTCTATTTCTATCTAAGTCTATTCTATTCACCTATTCATTTTATTGGAGTTTTTTATTTCCTTTACCTGGCTTTGGTTTATTTTAATTTTTAATTTTTGATTTTTGATTTCTCTTTGCATTTCACTCTTTACTCTTCACTTTCTTCTAACCGAAGCAGCATAAGATCCTCACGGCTTGCTGTCGCAAGCCTCAGGATGACAGACGTTTTCGTTTCATGAATCGGTGCCGTCTTACCTGCCGGGGCAGTCTAAGATTGCGACGGGTCCTTCGGACCCTCGCTATGACAAGTTTGGTGCGACGAGAATGACAACGTCTATTTGACCGCCGTGTGCAGAGCGGCGGCACCGAATAAAAGGAGTTGGTGGTCCACCCGGCTGAATCCGGTCTGCAGGAGTAAATCGGACACCTCTTCCGGTTGATAAAAGCGGGTGACTGAATCCGCCAGGTAACGATAGGCACTCCGGTCCCTGGAAACCAGGCGCCCGGCTGTGCCGACAAAAAGACGAACATACCGGCGGAACAGAACATGGATCAGCTTGCTTTGCGGACGGCTGGATTCCACGATCACAAAGCGGCCGCCCGGTTTGAGGACCCGGCAGATTTCCCGGAGAAATATATCACGGTAAGGATTTTTATAGGTCAAATTACGGAAGGCAAAGGAAATTCCGGTGCAATCCAGGCTGCTGTCTGCAAAGGGAAGCTCCCGGACATCACCCTGCATCCAGATCAGATTACGGGGATTCTGCAGCCGTCTCTCTTTTTTGACAGCGGCCTCAAGCATCGGTCGGCTGAAATCAAAGCCGATGATTCGAGGATTCCAATCCGCTTTTTTAGCCAGATTAACCGCCAGGTCTCCAGTCCCGCAGCCCAGGTCCAATATGGTCTGCGGCTGCTCCTCAAGGCAGCGGCGGACGGCTTTTTTACGCCAGCGGCGGTCCAATCCCCAGGTAATGATCCTATTGACCAGATCATAGCGCCGGGGAACCCGGTTGAACATCTTTTGGAGAGGGCGTGTTTTAGAATTTTTCATTTCTTAGGAGGCCTCATTTTGTCTTGCAGTAGTGAAAAGTAAAAAGTTATCTTATTATATCAATGGGGAGAGATCCGCAGGGTCATGAACACATTTCTTATAGAAGCCGGGCCAGCACAAAACCCAGACCCATCAAAACTTGCGTCAATAAGACCATGATCACGTTGGCGCCCATCCCGGGCATCAACAGTTCCGGATTGGCGGAGTTCAGCGCCCCCCTGATGCCTTTGACAGCAAAAGGAATGGTCAGCCAGCCCAGCAGCACCGGAACCGGCATCCATCCTAAAAGGACTGCCGCACCCAGCCAGGCGTAGAGTAGAATATTAAAAATGGAGTACACCAGAGCCGCTGTTTTCCGGCCGGCGGCGATGGGCAGAGAACGGCGGCCGGCCGTCTTGTCGGCTTCAATATCCGGGAATTCATTCAGCAGCAGGAGATTATGTACCAGCAGATAAGGAGGAATCGCAGCCGCCAAAGCGGTCCAGGTATACTGACCGGTCTGAATAAAATATATCCCCAGAACCGGCAAGGCTCCCAATCCCAGCCCAGGCGCCCATTCCGGGTATCCCATTTTCAATAAGAAGGGGGTATACAGCACGATAGTCAAAGCACCCACAATCAGCAGCGGAAAGAACTCCCAGCCTTTAACTAAACAGAAATAGATGCCGATAGGCACATTGATCAGCAAGGCCGCCCAGCCCAGAATCAATGCCTGACGGGATGAGACCAATCCTTCCGGCAGTGCTCCGCTTCCGCCGCTGAACGGCGTGCGGGTGGTCTTGAAATCCACCCCGCTGTGAAAATCATGGTATTCATTCAGGACATTAACACTGATATGGGCCAGCAGCAGGCCGGCAAAGGCTAAAACTGCGTGTCCGAAATGAAAATACCCGTCATACCAGGCCGCACAGGTTCCCAGGACAGCTAAAGCCAGCGGCAGCAGCAAAAACGGCGTCCGGATCACCATCATCCATCTGTTCATAGCGCAAACTCCTTTAATCGAAAATTAAAAAAGGGCCAAACTGATCCCCATCCGCCAGAGAAAGCCGTCCCAAAATCCGGCGGAGGCCGTAATTCCCATCCCCGGTGCCGGAGAGATAATAATACCCAGTTCCGCTTGCAGAAACGGTACAAAGCCGGGAAGTAAAAATTCTTCACCGGCTTGTTCCATCAACTCGTTAAACTCTACAAAATTCATACTGTCTTCCCCGCTTATTTCCACTATAGGGATATCCATAATCTCAATCCCGCCGGTATAATCATAACTTACCTTCCCATTTTCTAAAGCCCTTGCCGAAGCCGCACCGACTCCTCCCCGGATAAACGGCCGGATATAACGAGATACGGGAATATCCCATCCCACACTCACATGCAGAGAGAGTGGACTCATCGTATATTCTCCGCTTGCCTGTGCTTGAATCTGAGCATATTCCCCCACATCCATCCGGCTTTCAATCAAAGGAAAATAAAGACGCATGGTTGTCTTCTCAAATGCCAGCCCCAAGTTGAAGCCGGAGCGGCTGCCATCCGGATACCAGCGGCATTCAATACCGTAATTGGAACCTCCGGATTCCGGAACAATATCCGGTACAAACCGGGAAATAAGACGGCTGGAAACATCAATTTCCATTTGCTCCAGCACCGCTTGCCGGACCGCGGTCTCAAGTGACCGGTTGAGCTCCTCTTCAATCCCGCCGCCCAGCCATCCGGTGCTCCATTGTCCGCAATGGATATGAAGGCGAAACGTCCCTGTATCCGCGTTTGCAAAGGCTGGAAAAGGCAGGAACATAAGCACCGATATCACAACCAATAAAATGAAATGTTTTTTCATCATTCCAGCCAGGGATCCAGATTTCAATAGTAATATTTTCGGAATGTCATTCCAAAGACCAGTCGCTGCTGAGCTTGCTCACTGCAATTTTGAGTTTCCGGGGGATATCTATTCCGTATGGGCAAAAATCTTTCAGGTCCTCCCGGTTATAATCGGATTCATCCAGCTGGATATCATCCCAATAAAAGGTATTACGGGCCGCTTCCTGCTGATGAAACCAGGGTCCCAGACGCACACGCAGCGCATAATCTTCCGGATTGACAACTCTTCCGTCCCACATCTGGCGGTCATACCAGCCTTCCAGCTCGAAAATCCGCTTGACCGGAATCCCTTTGATTTGATCGCATTTGGGGCATTGGCGGCATACATAATCCCGGTATTCCTTCGCTTCCCGGTATACTTTGCCCACTTCGGCATGGGAGAGGGGTTCAAATTCTTCAGCTAGCGCCATGTCTTTTTTCAGGTACTCCCGGGTGTTCATCCCCGCCACCACCAGAGAAACGGGCAGGCTGAGAGCAAACCGGAGGGCTCTAGCAGGGGAGCGCCAAAGATACCCGTCTCCGAAGGCTTTCATTCCGATCACCGCAGTCTGTTTCAGCTGGGCTAACGGGATCAATTTTTCAGTAACATCCGGAAAATTAAAATGATCATAATAGTTGGTCGGAACCATTAAGGCATCAAAATCATACTTTTGCAAGGCATGAAGAAGGCCAAACGGCTGGCCGTGGCCGGTAATACCAACAAACCGGATTTTGCCCTGTTCCCGGGCTTTTTCAGCCGCTTCCAGGGCTCCTCCGGGAGCTAAAATTTCATTGGCGGCATCCCTGTCCTGTACGGCATGCATAAACCAAATATCCACATAGTCGGTTCCAAGATGCCGAAGGCTCCGGTTCAAGGTGTCCAGGGCGCCGTCTTTATCCCGCTGGTCCACCTTGGTAGCCAGTAAAAATTCATTCCTGCGGACGCTGACAGCTTCTCCGATCTTTTTCTCCGATTCTCCGTTGCCATAGCCGGCGGAAGTTTCAATATAGTTTCCGCCCAAATCCAAATAACGGCTGAGAAGGAAGTTCACATCCTGCCGTGGGATTTCCAGAAGGTGAAAGCCTCCCATTCCCAAGAGAGAGACCTTTTCGCCGGTTTTGCCTAATGGTCTTTTTTGCATTTTGTCTCCTTAGCGAACCGGCCTAATCGGATTGAAGCACAAGTCCGCGCCGTCTTAATTTTCCAAGTTTCCGAATCGCCGCCATATAAGATTTGAGAAGAGCGTACAGCATTTTGACCATGACTTTTTTGTCCATAAGGGAGACAATCCAATCCTGCATCAAAATGCGGGTCAAGGCATTGGCGGCCCGCATGACCCGGGGGTGAAATTTTGACCAGACCACAAAATAGAGCAGAATGGTCAGATA
>CAYRTV010000033.1:0-12823 GCA_964427225.1 uncultured Eubacteriales bacterium | reverse complement strand
AGGGAGACATGGTCAATCCTCTTCTGTTAAACCGTTTCTCCATGGCTGCCAGAATAACCGGGCTGTAAATGAGTTTTTTGTCAAGTGTTTTCGCTAATGTCTCTCTGGTCAAATCATCCCGGGTGGGGCCGAGTCCCCCTATTGCAATTATCAGCTTGACCCGGGAAAGTGCCGTTTCAAAGCATCTTTGAAGATCTGCGGCATGGTCGGCTACTACTGTTTTAAAGGCGGCCTCAATGCCTAAATCGTTTAATTTTTCGGTAATGAACAGAGAATTGGTATCCTGAAAATGGGGGGTGAGAAGTTCTGACCCGACAGCGATGATTTCGCAGCGTAATACGGTTGATTCGGTCATCTTATTATCAAATAGATGTTTATCAGAATACCGGTGTACATGCCGGCTAAAATGTCATCCAGCATGATGCCCCATCCGCCGGGAAAACTCTCTGCTCTTCGGATCCCGAGCGGTTTGATGATGTCAAACACCCGGAATAGAAAAAATGCGGCCAATACAATCGGCCAGGATGGAGGCAGCATAAACAGGGCAATCCATTGCCCCAGAATTTCATCAATCACCACAAATCTGGGATCCTTCCGTTCCGCGGATGATTCCGCCACAGATGCAGTTATCACCCCTATCAAATATATGATAAGGCCCACTGCTGCATAAACCGGCCAAGACCAGGTGTGGATGAAGTATTTATACAAGAGGATAAGAACAAAACTGCTGACTGTTCCTGGGGCGAGAGGAAAAAATCCGATTCCAAAAAAACTTGCGATTATTTTAGATATAGTTTTCATGAGTTGTATTGTCCATATAAATCATATTCATCGCATGCTGTGATTTCAACCGGAATGATATGGCCGGAGTAATCATTCCTGTCTTCCCCTGTATCTGCATACACGACACCGTCAACTTCCGGTGCCTGGTACCGGGTACGCCCTGTCAGGATGCTTGGATCCTCAGCCAGCCGGCCGTCCACCAGTACCGGCAGGGTTTGTTTTAGAAATCTTTTGTTGCGCCGGGCGGATATATCAGCCTGGATTTCCATTATTTCCTGTTTTCTTTCTTCCTTTTCCTGTTCTTCTATGGGGTCTCTCAAATGATAAGCAGGCGTATGCATTTCCCGGGAGTAGGTGAAAACGCCTAAGTGATCGAAGCCGGCCTGGCGGACAAATGTCTTCAGCGTCTTAAATTCCCGGCGGCCTTCACCGGGGAATCCAACGATCAAGGATGTCCTTAAAACGATATTAGGGATTTTTTTACGCACCCTGCGGATAAATTTCAGGGCATCGGCGGCATCTGTCTTTCTCCGCATGGCTTTGAGGATACGCGGGTCGGCGTGCTGAAGGGGGATATCAAGATAAGAGCAGATTTTTTCCGTCTGCATAATATCCAGCAGAGCATCGCTTACTTCTCCAGGATGCGCATATAAAAACCGAAGCCATTCCAATCCGGAGGTTTCCAATAGTGTCTCAAGCAGGCCCGGCAATCCGTCCGTCATCCCCAAATCCCGGCCGTAATAGGTGGAGTCCTGGGACGTCAAGATGATTTCTCTGATTCCATCATCCGCCAGGTTCTGTGCTTCCTTATGAATAGAGTCTATACTCCGCGAGCGGTATCTGCCTTTTATCCTGGGAATGGCACAGAAGGAGCAGGCATGGGAGCAGCCCTCAGCAATTTTTATATAAGCCCAACCGGATGGAGTGGAGAGCAGACGCGGTGATGAGTGGCTGTAAAGAAAACAATTTTTTCCGGGAGCATAATCCCTGCCCTCCAGTGCTTCAACAATATGGTTAAAATCTTTGACACCTATCCAGGCGTCCACTTCGGGATATTTTTCCTTAAGAGCTTCAGGTTCCACTTCAACATAACAGCCGGTGACCACAATTCGTTTTATGGGATTGTGCCTCTTTTCTTTTAAAGCGTTTTGAACTGCGGCTTCCGATTCCCCTCGGGCATCGGAAATAAAGCCGCAGGTATTTATAATGACTGCGTCCGCGTCATGGATATCGGCAACCAGGCTGTAACCGGCCTGGTTGAGGTATCCGAGCATGACTTCGCTGTCGACCAGGTTTTTGGCACAGCCTAAACTGATTAGGGTGATTTTTTTTGAGCTCAAGGATAAATCCGGTAAAGAAGACGCGGAAAGGGGATGGTTTCGCGGATATGTTTGATTTTGCACAGCCAGGCGACCATTCTTTCGATTCCCAAACCGAAACCGGAATGGGGGACGGAACCATATTTTCTCAAATCCAGATACCATTCATAGTCTTTCCGGGGTAAATTATGTTCCCGGATCTTTTGTTCCAGCAGATTATAATCATGGATTCTCTGGCCGCCGCCGATAATTTCTCCGTATCCCTCGGAAGCTAAAATATCCACACCCAAAACCAGGTCAGGCCGGTCTTTAGCCGGCTGCATGTAAAAGGCTTTGATTTTTGCCGGAAAATGAGTCATGCTGACCGGCTGGCTGAACATGTCTGAAAGCGCGGTTTCTTCAGGAGAACCAAAATCATCGCCGAACTTCAAATCAAACCCTTTCTTATTCAAGTTCTTAATAGCGTCTTCGTATTTTATATGCGGAAAGGGGGTTTTAACCTCCTCCAGCGGCTTGGTTTCCCGTTCCAGGATGTCCAGCTCCCTTTGATTCTTTTCCAAAACCCGTTCGATTATATAGACAATCAGATCTTCACCTAGTTTTTTAGCGTCTTCCAATTCAGCAAAAGCAACCTCCGGCTCCACCATCCAGAATTCCATCAAGTGCTTGCGGGTCTTGGATTTTTCCGCCCGGAAAGTGGGGCCGAAGCAATAAACTTTACCGAACGCAGCGGCGGTGGCTTCATTATAGAGCTGACCGCTTTGGCTTAAATAGGCTTTGTCATCAAAATACTGGGTTTCAAACAGGGTCGTGGTGCCTTCACAGGCGCTGGGAGTGAGCAGGGGAGTATCCATCAGGCGGAAACCGCGTCCGTCAAAAAAATCACGAATGGCTTTAATCGTCTGGGCCCGGATTTCAAGGACCGCATGCTGCTTTTGGGATCTCAGCCAAAGATGACGATTCTCCATAAGAAAAGAAATGCCGTGTTCTTTGGGCGTAATGGGGTAATCATCCGCAATCTGAATGATATCCACTTCTTCCAGTTCCATTTCATAGCCCCCGGGAGCGCGTTTGTCCTCTTTGACTTTTCCTCTGATTTTTAAGGATGTCTCCTGAGTCAATTGATCGAATTTTTTAAAAAGGGGATGGTCCTTTCCCGGGCTGTACACGGTTGACTGCACAATACCGGTCCCGTCCCGGACCAGAATGAAGCGGATTTTTCCGCTTGAGCGTTTATTATATACCCAACCCCGGATTTCGACTGTCTCTCCGGTGTGTTGACTTAGATCTTCAATATATACCCATTTCATGATGGGATGATTATAGAAAATAAACCGGAAAAATGCAAAATATATACGATCTAGTTTCAAATTGATCCACCAGTGTCATCTATGAAAAATAAAAATGACAGGGCAGTATTTGATGAATAAGAAATGCAGTTCCATATTTTGTAAGAAATGAGGTTATAAAGTAATATAGAAAAAAGAAATGACGGAAGCCAAGCTTTTTTCACCCTGGAAATTAATAACCGGGATCATGTATGCCGTGCCGGAATATTTAGAAAAAGCCAAAGCACAGCTGATTGAACAATACGGGCCTGTTGATCTGGAAAGTCAATCTATTCCGTTTGATCAATCTCCCTATTACGCGGATCAATTTGAGCGTCCGGTCAAACGGCGGTTGGTCAGCTTTGAACCCCTGGTCGATCCGGCAAGTCTGAGCGGCATTAAATTGGAAACCAATCAGAGGGAAAAACAAATGAAAGAGGAAGCAGGAGGCGGAGTTCGTGTTATCAATCTTGACCCGGGAATTCTTTCGGCATCTTCCCTGATTATGGCGACAGCCAAAGATTTCGCCCACCGCATCCCCCTGCAGAAAGGGATTTATGCTCACCTGGAATTGATGTTCGGCAAAAATGACATCCGTACGCTGCCGTGGACGTATCCGGACTTTAGGGATAGCCGCTATCATTCATTTCTGCTGGAGGCCCGCCGTATCTATCTTGCCCGGCTCCGCAGCAACTGAACCGGCCTGGCGCAATATAATATTGGAAAAAATCATTCCTTATGGGTTTGATTTTCCTGTTGAAGCTTGCGGCTTTCTGCGAGAATCAAGATAAAGAGCTGCTTCAAAAAGTCAGGATTAAGCCTCTTGCAGGATGCGGACATTTTTTCCAACCGGATAAATATTTCCTTTTCGCGAGTTTTATCATGAACATTTTTTTTATGTGTGGATGTCTTTAACGCCAGCTCAAGACGATGATTCAGGAGTTTGCATATTTCTTTATCAATCGCATCAATTTTTTCACGAGTTTTTTCTAATTCCATATTCATTTTGTTATAAAATCACGGGACAGCACAAGCTGTCAAGTATTGCAATGATAAAAATCTTACTTTCATTATCATGAAAAAAAAGAATAAAATACATATGTTTAAAACATCTCCCAAAAAGGAGGTTCCATGTTTTTTGAAAAGCCGGACATCTTAAAAAAGAGTATCATAGCCGCATTCTCGCTGTTAGTACTTGTTGTCTGGGGCAAAACCGCAGAAAAACGGTTGTGGACGGAAAAAGACGTCTTCCAGCTGAAAAATATCCGTGACCTGCAGGTCTCTCCAGACGGCAAACAGCTTTATTTTGTCATATCGGAAAGGAATTTTGAGGACAACCGCGGGTATTCCAGTCTTTGGGTGATGGCGTCCGAAGGGGGTAGGCCGAATGCGCTGACTGAAGCGAAAGAATCCCTTTCCAGCCCGAGACTGTCTTCGGACGGCAAGAAGATCGCTTATTTTTCTTCCGGCGGTAAAGGCTTAGGCCTGTGGGTTATGAACAGCGACGGATCCGATAAACGGATGATCACGCGATTGGAAAAATCCAATGCTTATCTTGGGAGGAAGGGTAACGAACTGTGCTGGTCTCCCGATGGTCAAACCCTGGCTTATACGGCCGCCGGACCGCGGCACTACAAGAATGATCCTTCACCGGGTACATTTCCTACGGGAAATGATGTGATGGTAGTTGACCGGCTGCTGTTTAAAACTTTTTATTATTATTCGGATATGCGCCGGACACATGTTTATTTAGCTTCGGTTGGGGGAGGAAAACCTAAGCAGATTTCATCCGGAGATTTTGACTATCATTCCATTTCTTATTCTCCTGACGGCCAGTGGATTGCCTGTGTGTCCAACCAGACCGGCCGGGACGATTATAATGCCAATAACGACATCTGCCTGCTGTCGGCAAACGGGGGAAAAATGAAACAGATCACTCAAACGATCGGCCCTGAATACACCCCATATTGGTCTCCGGACGGTGAGGATATTCTTTATCTTGGCCGAAACCGCGAGCACCGCAGCAAGGAAAGTGACGCCGAGCTTTATAAAGTCTGTGTCATACTCAGGGAAGGTGGGGATGCGGTCAACTTAACGGAACCCCTGGACCGGTGGTCCGGTTCTCCGGCATGGACCGAAGATGGAGAAAAAGTCTATTTTACGGCGCAAAACCATGGACGGGTCGGGTTGTATTCGGCCCCAAAAAAAGGGCACGCCGTGAATAAAGTTTTTGAGGAAAACGGACAGGTTGAAGATTTCTGTATGGGGAAAAACGGTGACATTTTCCTTGTCTATACGGATTTTACTCATCCAGAAGAGATTTTTAGGATTAATGAAACACAAAATATAGAAAAAAAACAATTAACCAATCTGCATCAAGAATTTGTTAACGAAGTCAAAATCGCAGGAAGCGAGCTCTTTTCTTATCCGAGCTTTGACGGCTTAGAGATTGAAGGCTGGCTGATGCAGCCGGCAGATTTCAAGAAAGGAGAGAGCTATCCGCTGATTCATTCCATACACGGAGGTCCGCATGGCCAATTCGGCTACAGTCTTTCCCGGACGCGCATGTTACAATACTTTGCCGCCAACGGTTATGCGGTGATGTTTATCAATTACCGCGGCAGCACCGGGCGGGGCCAGGCTTTTTCCGATCTCATCGTGGGTGACCTTTGCGGAGGGGAATACAAAGACCTGATGCTTGGACTGGATTATGTTCTGAATAAGTATGACTTCATCGACCCGGATAGGCTCGGTGTGACCGGCGGATCCTACGGCGGATACCTGAGCAATTGGATCATAACCCAGACTAAAAGATATAAAGCTGCGGTCCCGGTGGCCTCCATCAGCCACATTCTGACGGATTGGGGTACGGATGCGAATCCCATGTGGTTTGAAAGCGACGGCGGCTTTATGCCGATCGATGATTTTGATAAAGCGTTCGGCATGTCGCCGATAAAGTACGTGAAGAATTGCACAACCCCTACCATGTTCGTTCATGGCGCCTGGGATTTCTGCTGCAATCTGAATCAGCCGGAATTGATGTTTACTGCACTGAAAAAGCTGGGTGTGGATGCGGTTTTGGCCATTTATCCGAATGAAGGCCACGGTATAAACCGGTACCCGCATCATGTTGTTGACTATTACCAGCGGACGGTTGCCTGGTTTGATAAATACTTAAAAAAATAATAAACATTCCGTCTCATCCTGAGGAGCTAAGCGACGATGGATCTCGTGCTGCACCGCATGGGGATAGGAACTGATTCCTGCGGCGAAGCAAAATAAGTTCCTCACGGCCTGTTTACACACGCCTCAGGATGACTTGTGAATTCATTTTTCAGTGGGGATTATTCAATTCCGCGGAAGTTAGCGACCATTTCGGGGAGAATGTTGAGGACCGCTTCGACATCCTCTTGGGTATTGAAGCGGCCAAGCGACATACGGATGGACGACTGGGCTTCTTCCTGATTCAATCCAATGGCTTCCAGCACATGGGAGACTTCTTCGGAGTCTTCACTGCAGGCGGAGCCGGTTGAGACATAAATCTCCTCGGTCGCCAGTCCCAGGAGCAGGGCTTCCGCTTCCAGACCGGGAAAAGAATAATTCACAGTGGTCTTAATGCGCTTGGCTTCATGGCCGTTGAACTTAACACTCGGTATTCTATCTTCAATCCCATGTTTGAGCTTTTCTCCTAATTTTTCCAGCCTTTTTTGGTCTTTGGGAAGTCGCTCCAGCACAAGCCGGGCAGCTTCCCCGAAACCGATAATACCGGGAGTATTTTCGGTCCCGGCTCGAATGCGGCCTTCCTGATGGCCTCCGTAAATGAGCGGCAGAATCGGTGTGCCCCGTTTGATATACAAAGCCCCTATACCTTTAGGGCCGTAAATTTTATGAGCGGAAACCGACAGCAGGTCCACGTCCAATTTTTTTACGTCTAAGGGGATTTTTCCAAATGTCTGCACCGCATCGGTGTGGACGAGAACATTGTTTTCTTTGGCCAGCGCCACAATGTCATCCATCGGCTGGATAGTTCCGATTTCATTATTGGCATGCATGATGGAAATAAGGGCAGTCTTTGGCGTGACGGCATCGCGCAGTAAATCCAGGTCGATCATTCCGGCTTTGTCCACGGGAACGATGGAGACCTGATAACCTTTTCTTTTCAGGTAATGTGCGGTTTCAATCACCGCCGGATGCTCGACGGCGGAGGTTATGAAATGATCTTTGTCAGGGAGAGCGTCCATGACTCCCCGAATGGCGAAGTTATCCGACTCCGTGCCGGAGCCGGTGAAAGTGATTTCACTCCGCTTGGCGCCGATGGCATCAGCTACCATTTTCCTGGCTTCCTGAATTCTTTCCTTGACTTCCCGCCCGATAGGGTAGAGTGAGGATGGATTTCCGAATTCACACTTGATGAATTCAGACATTTTCTCACAAACGGCAGGATCGATGGGCGTTGTGGCGTTGTTATCGAGATATATCATAACGCGGTATTATAACATAAAAATGTCATCCCCAGGCTGCGTTAGCGGCCGTGGAGATCTTAGACTGCATCGCTAATGGAGTCGGTTCCGGCCTCTTCAGGCGAAGCAGTAAAAGATCCTAACGGGCGGCTTCGCCGCCCTCAGAGATAACTTTTCACTTTTTACTTTTAACTTTTAACTCCTGCGAATAAGCCTGTGGTCTTAATGTATCTGCGCTCTTTAAATATAACCGCTTCAGGTCAAATATTCAGGACAAAAATTCCTGCTTGAGTACATTGATCACCTCGAATCCTGCGCGCCTCTGGCCTTCCTTGGCGGCTGCGCCTACGTGTGGTGTGGCCAGCACATCCGGACGGTCGATCAGCGGGAAATTATCCGTGGGTTCTTTTTCATAGACATCGATGCCTACGCCGCTGACTTTACCTTCTTCCAAGGCCGCCAGCAAGGCTTTTTCATCCAGAACACCGCCGCGGGCGGCATTGATGATCACAACGCCGTCTTTCATCTTGGTGAATTCATCATTGCTGACTAAGTGTTTGGTTTTATCAGTCAAGGGCAGGTGAAGAGAAATCACATTCGATTCAGTCAGCAGCTCGTCCAGGTCAACCTGGCGGATATTAAGCTTGGTCTTGACTTCGATGATGTCATAAACCAGCACTTTCATGCCGAAGGCAATGGCGCGTTCCGCCACAGCCAGGCCGATGCGGCCGCTGCCGATAATACCAAGGGTTTTATCATAGAGTTCGGTTCCCTTGAGCTTCTTTTTTTCCCATTTATGCTCTTTCATCGAGAGATTGGCGGCGCCGTGATTGCGGACAACGCCCAGCATAAGGCCGAAGGTGTGTTCCGCCACGGAGATGGTTGTGGCTGAAGGGGTATTGGCGACTTTAATACCCTTGGCTTCAGCGACGGGGACATCGATATTATCCAATCCGATTCCTGCCCTAACAATCACTTCCAGGCTGTCAGCAGCGTCGATCACGTTTTTGGTGATTTTGGTGGCGCTCCGCACCACAGCCGCGTTAAAACCGGGAATGGTTCCCACTAATTCCGCTTCATCCATGCCGGTTTTAACCGTAACATCCAGTCCTTCCATATTTTCCAGGGTTTCCATTGCATCCGGGTGTAAGGTATCACAGACGAGTACTTTTTTCATAACCATTTCTCCTTTAAAATTGATTCGGCGGCCCCCACGGATGCTCCCTTTTCCACCGGATAACCCAGTTCATCCAGGGTCATCTCCAGGGCCGATAAAGCCGTAATAATATCAAATCCGCCGGTGTAACCCAAATGGCCGATACGGAAAAACTCCCCTTTATGGGGTGCCTGGGCTCCGGCGATATAAGCGTGGTACGTATTATGCATGATTTTAACCAGCTGCCGGCCGTCGATTGCATCCGGAACGTGCACAGCGGTGAGAACATTGCCGGGATTTTTTGAAAGCAGTTCTAAGTTTAAGGCCCCGACTCCGGCCCGGGCTGCATCTCCCATGACTTGATGATGGGCGATCAGATTATCCAATCCAATCTCCCGAATCCGGTCAAGGGCGGCTTTTTGCTGCCGGACCAGTGAAATCGCCGGGGTCCAGGCAGAGGTTTGCCGTTTGAGTGCTTCCCGTGCCGCGACAGCATCGAAATAAAAGCGGGGGAGGCCGGCATTATCAACCGCCTTCCAGGCTTTATCGGAAAACGCAATATACGCCAAACCGGGCGGAGTCATAAACGATTTCTGGGCTCCGGAAATCAAGACATCGATGTCCCATGCATCCATGGGGCAGTGAGCTGCCCCGATTCCGGATATGCCGTCTACAACCAGCAGCGTCTCCCGGTCCCGGCAAATACGGCCGTATCCTTCAATATCAAACATGGTGCCGGTGGCGGTTTCATGCAAAGTGGAAAAAACCGCCTTGGTGTCCGGATGGGCTTTGAGTGCGGCCTCTAGTTTGTCTGCAGGCAGGGTGTCGCCCCATTTCAATGTTATTTCTTCCGCCTCAATCCCGTAAGCGCGGCATATCACGCTCCAGCGGTTTCCGAATTTGCCTCCATTGATGGCGACGATCTTATCGCCGGGACTGAGGATATTGACCACAGCCGCTTCCATGGCTCCGGTCCCGGACGATGTCAGAATGTACACATCCTTTTGTGTCTGGAAAACAGTTTGCAGGCCGACGGTCACATCCATGAAAATTTTGGAAAATTCCGGAGTACGGTGATGGATAAGAGGATAGCCTCCGGCTGCCTGCACATCTTCCGGCAGGGGCGTAGGGCCCGGCGATAATAAGTAGTGTTTTTTTATCATGATCAATTCCTGAGATATTCAGGGTCTTTATTATATTATCTTTTACCCCGGAAATAAAATCTATTATACATTCTGAAACAGCTCTGCTAAAAGGGCAGTGCGTTCCTGCCAGGAGGAGATGATAAGATGCTCATGGTCGGCGTGCATGCCTTCACCTTCCGGACCCAGCCCGTCCAGCACCGCTGCGCCGGCTGCTGAAGCCACCGATGCATCCGAACCGCCGCCGGATTTCCCTCTTTCTAAACTAAGCCCCAGTTGGGATGCGATCTTTTGTGTCTGATGAAATAAATGGTCACCCGCTTCGGAAGGTTCCATAGGCGGTGTTTGGGTCAAAAGAGTGATTTTCACTTGGTTTTCCGCTTCATTATTTTCCATGCCGTGCAGAGCTTTTTTCACAGCTTGGGCTTTTTCCATAGTCCAATAGCGAATCTCTAATCCAGCTGCGGCCAGGTCGGGCACAATATTGAGTTTACCCCCGCCGCGGATGCGGCCGATATTCACAGTCACTCCGTTACCGCGAAGTTCTAAAATCTCTTGAAGAGTGTTTGTAAGCAGCTCGATGGCGTTTACCCCTTTTTCCGGATTTGCAGCATG
The DNA here is from genome assembly GCA_964427225.1 of uncultured Eubacteriales bacterium. Taxonomy (GTDB): domain Bacteria; phylum Acidobacteriota; class Aminicenantia; order Aminicenantales; family Aminicenantaceae; genus CAYRTV01. The sequence goes on along the minus strand of CAYRTV010000033.1, from coordinate 2,020 downwards.
GGCGGACTTACCGCGGGCGGATACACGCACAGTCATGCGGCCCTTGCGCTGGTATTTTATTCCCCCGCCCGGCAAGGCCGGTTCCAGACAGAGAACGGGGCCGGCCTGCTCCGCAAGTCCGGTTATGAGATTATCCGATTCTTTCCAGGGCATTTCTTCGCTGGAATTGATGAAAATCCGGATGGGCCGGGACGGCTTCAATTGATTGTCCTGCAGATATTTAAGCACGAAAACAGTCATGACCGATCCTGCTTTCATGTCCAAAACTCCGGGTCCGTAGATACGGTTTTCCTGGATGGAAAACGGCATTTTTTTTAAAGTGCCCACCGGCCAAACCGTATCGATATGAAGCAGCACCATAAGCGGGGCAAATGTTTCAGGTCCCGGAAAATCGGCGGCGAACAGATCACCCCTTTTTTCCTGCGGATATCGCGTCACAGCGGCGCCGTATTTTTTCAACTCTTTCACCATCCGCGCGGAACACCGGTCAACAGCCGCTTTGGTCTGGGTGGGGGATTCCAGATAAACCAGCTCTTTTAAAAAGCCGATCATGTCGTCTTGGTATGATTTAATTTTGTTGATTGTATTCATTTGACCATTAAATATCACATAACTGCATTCTCCGCCAGAATTAATTAATGTCGCTATGTCATCCCCAGGCCGCGCAGCAGCCGTGGGGATCTCAGACTGCATTCGCTGAGAAAACGATTCCGATTCTGTTTCAAAAAAAATTGCCACCTTGACCGAAAAATATTTTACGTTTATGATTTCCCCGAGGGAAAATAAACCGATAGGAGTGAGACTTGAATTTTCTGAAAAAACCATTTTGCCGGCGTTGCCGGCGGCAATCCGGGTAAGTTTTTCAGAATTTTTACAGAATGAACTTTTTTCAAATACTATTGGGTGGAACACGACGAAGATTAACTTATAATGCTGGACGGAATAAATCTCTAAAAAGTAAAAATTGACAACCCCGCTTTTTTTTACAATGATAAATCCATGAGCATACTATCGTTTCTGTTTATGTTGTTGATCGCTGCGCTCGCCGGTTCAGTCGGGGCGCGGCTGGCCGGGCGGAAAGGCCTGGGCTGTTTGACCTCGATACTGCTGGGTTTTATCGGCGCTTTGATCGGAACGTATATCGCCCGTACCTTGGAATTGCCGTTAAATCCATGGATTCGTTTCAACGGACAGCCTTTTCCCTTTCTGTGGGCCATTCTTGGCGCGGCGCTGCTGGTGGCATTTCTAAACCTGTTTTCTCCCCGCCGGCCGTGAAAAAACGAAAGGACCTTGCCGGATGAATCCAGTAGTCCCTGTTATATGGGGTGTTCCTGTGCTTCTTCTTATTGTTTTCGCCGTTTACAGCCTGGCGGAAAGGGAGAGGCGTGCTTTTATTATTTCTCTTTTGATATTATCGGTATGGGCTGGATTATTTTTCATTTTCTTTTTTGCCGTTCCGGATATTCTGTGGGAAATGACTCTGGTTTTGGCTGGGCTTTTGCTCATACTGGTTTTCTGGGTGATTTTTTCGCCCCGTCCCCGGGAAAAGCAAGCCGTTCCCGAACCTCAAAAACGGATGGATGAACGGGACATCATTTTTGCCCGTTTTGACCTGGAGAAAGACTCGGCGCGTTACCGGGATTATTATGAACGCCGGCCGGGGGTTAAAGAAAAAGACGACCGTATCCGGGAATTGCCTGATATCCTATCGTCCTATCATCTGGAGCGGGAACCGGTTCTTTTTTCTTTGGCGGATGCTGAATTCGCATTTCTGGATGAACTTCTAACCCTGGCGGATGGGCCGGTTAATTCCCATTCAGCCGGTTTAGCGGATTCTTCGGCTAATGCGTCTTGTATTAAGCGGATATTCCGTTATCTTGGGGCGGATCGGACCGGAATCTGCGAGCTGGATTCTGCCTATGTGTATTCACATGTCGGCCGCGGCCCCGAGCCTTACGGTGGTTCCATCTCGTCTGAGCATAAATACGCCGTTGTTTTTACCATACCCATGGATTATGCG